>CAJOOD010000165.1 GCA_905236085.1 uncultured Bacilli bacterium | reverse complement strand
TTCCTTCATGGCCTTTATCATATCGCTTGAATCATAGCCTCTTAATGGATCACATTTATCCGCAGCGTATATCACTTTATCCATCTTGGACATGTTCTTTCTACCTGTTGCGTGATATCTTATCGCATCTAATATTTCTTCATCTTGAATATTAAATTCTTTTTTGGCGATGTCCGCTCCTAAGAACTGATGATATAGTCTAATATCCATTGGCATATATTCTTGATATCTTTCTTCGATATCTTTTTTATCTTCTATAGAAATATGTTTGCCGATATCATGTAATAAGCCAGCGACATAATACCGCCAATAATTAGGAATATTATTGGCTTTAGCGATCTCTAAAGATAATCTTGCCACTGATTTAGAATGATTAAATCTTTTCTCATCGATAAATGATTTAATCTTTTCCATATAATATAGATTGTATTTATCAATGAGATAGATAACATCATCTGAGATATCATTTAAAGCATTTAAATCTCTCACATCACTAGAAGATATATCTACGGAGGCTCCAGGAATATTAATCATATGGTATTTAGTTATATTATCCTTATTTAATATTATACGCGCGCGATTATAATAAATAATCTGGGCGTCCTTTATTATCTCTTCGGCATTTTTCCATTTATGAAATGAATTGACATGGTCCCCACCGATTAAAAGATATAATTTCTTATCGGGATATATTTCTTTAAAATGTTTAATGGTTAGATAAGAATATTGAGGAGAATCTTGATCTAATTCAAATCTAGACATGATAAAAGATGGATGTTTATTAATCTCCATTTCAACCATTTCCGCTTTGACATCCTTAGAGATGGCTTCATTTTTCCATACCGATATATAAGCGGGAACAAAAATTATTAGGCACTTATCTATGCCGCCTAAAAATTCTTGCGCTTTTAAGGCCATGTTGATATGACCTTGATGGATGGGATCAAAGGCTCCTCCAAAGACGACTATATTTTCTATCATAGGATGTGATTGATATCTTTTCTCTTGCTGAAACGATATAAGACTATCTTGTTACCGATGATTTCTACGATATCCGCGTGTAATGAGGATGATAAATCTAAAGCAATCTCATTAACTGAGACATCGACATTATTTAAGACCGATATCTTAATTAATTCATGAGCATCCAGTGCATTAGATAATAGATTAATGGTATTCTCCGATATCCCGTTTTTACCAATCTGATATCCCGCGGTCATGGTCATGGATTTGGATATTAATAATTTTTTATTTTTCTTATTTAACATATTTAACCCTGCTCTTGGCTTCTTTTACGGAGATTCTTCTTGGAATGGAGATATGGAATATTTGTCCTTTGGCTTTAAAGACGAAGAATCCGCATCCCTTAATCGCGATTTCATGATATTCATCATCATCTTCCATATCATATCTAAATAGATCGAAGTCGGAGAAATCTTGATATAAATCAGATACAGGCCTAAGTTCGTGCTTGAGATTATTTTCTTTAGCAAAACGGGCGACCTTATCTTGCTTCATCTTCTTAAATTCTACGCCTTCGGCAAAATAGCACTGTATTTCTGTTTCAATATCATTCATTAATGATAGAGAAATTAAGCCACCCACTAAAAGGGTTTCATCCTTACCTAATTTAATTTTCTTAGGCTGTAATTCCTTTTTTGGACTGAGATATTTATTTAAAGTCTTTTCAATATGTGAGGTTAAGGAATCTTTTTCATAGAATCCAGGAATATCATATATGGAAGTAGAATTATCAATTGGAATTATTAATACTCTTTTATTGGTATGTGGATATAATTTAGATTTAATAGCTCTAGAGGTAGTATTGGTTATCTCTTTTAGCATCTTATCAATAGCGACAGATTTACCAGATTGAGTTGGACCAATAACATAGATATCATGAGCGTTACGATATTTTAAGATTTTCTCTTCTAGAGAAGAGATATTGTAATTCTTATATGAGGAGGTAATAATAACATCTAATGGATTTAATCCGACATTGCTAAAGGAATCTCTTATATAATTGATGATATTTTTTTCATCAACTTTATTAGAGAATAGATCTCTTTTATTAGCGACCACGACTAAGTCCAATTTCTTAATTTGCTCCACGAGATTCATATCAAAGAAACCATTAAATGAGAATAAATCGATGAAATAGACAATTAAGGAATCAGTTGCTCTAGCATCTTTTAGGATGGTTAAAGTATCTTCATCCACCCCTAGTTTAAGAGTTCCGAAATTGATTTGTAATTTGTCATAGCAATCCTGACAATATAAAATCCTTTCATTAGAATTGATAACATCTGGTGGGATGTATCCCTGCTTAGTGCTATCATCCATCTGTAATAATGCTCCGCAATGATTACAACGGAGAACTCTAGAAATTCTTCCCATTAATCGTTCCTCCATTCGTTTAAGAGATTTTTCTTTTTCATATTTTTGATTATCGGTTTTTCAAATATCCGTTTAATTCTAGTAAATGGTTGGTCTTTAGGGGTTAATTTATCCACAAATATGGACATAATCTTTGCCCTATTACCCGCTTCGACATCAGTGAATAATTGATCACCAATTATCGCTACTTTATTTCTATTAATGTTCTTATTCTTAATTATTTCATTAATCTTTTTAGGAGATGGCTTCATGGCGAAGAAATATTTCTCAATCCCTAAAGCATCCGCGTAATTAGTCACTCTTTGATTGTAATTATTCGATACCATAATAACTTCAATATCTTCTTTTTTAAAGTCATTGATTTTATCAATAGCCCTTTTAGATGGTAAAGGCACTTTATAATTATCAAGAGTGTTATCTAAATCAACGATAAGTAAATCTATACCTAAGGATTTTAATTTCTTAGGCGAGATGTCATATATAGATGTCGCATGATATGTCGGTATATGTCTTTTAGCCATCTTTAGAAATCATCAAACAAGGATATTTGTTCGACTCCCCCTCCACCTTTATTTCCATCATCATCGTCATCTTTTTTATTTTTAATAATCTCTTCTTCATGTTCTTCTTCTTGAGGTTCTTCCTTTATTTCTTGAGGTTCATCCTCCACTATTTCGTTATTAGATTCCGTAGCGACTTCTTCTTGTAGATTATCATAAGAGACACCTTCTGATGCTTCGATAGGTTCATCAAATGATTCTTCACTAGAATTATCTTCTAATTCATCATTAGATTCTTCAATAATCTCTTCATTATTAGAGATCTCTTCTTCATTATTGATATCTTCTATTTCATCTCTAGTCTCATCATTAGAGAATAAATCTATTTCTTCATTTAATGAAGTTGGAGCCTTTTTTTCTTTTAAGACGATAGGTTGAGATATCACTGTTTCATCAGCGACATCTTTAACAGAAGAATAGATAAAGGCAATTCTTTGTTTAGTGGTGATTTCTTTAATATTCTTTTTCGCATTCTTCTCACTGGTGAGATAAAAATCATCTAAAACGATATCTATCTGCGTGAAATCATTATCATATAATGAGAGGATAGATTTTCCATCCACCACATCTAAAGTATTGACATAAACTAATTTATGCACATCGGATTTGAAATTAGAATAAGCGAATTCAAACGCTCTAACTCCTCTATTTCTTACTTCCGCAGAATTGGTGCTGAAATATCTAAGATATCCTTTATTAGTTACTAATACTAATTTGGCATTCTTACCTTGTTGGACAGATACTAAGCCCACTAATTTTTGATTACCTAATAAGGCTTTCTTAGAGATAAATAAGGTGCCAGATGCTCCACATTTTTTAGGAGCAATCTCATTTTCGTTGTACATGAGATAATTACCAGTATCAGTAAACATGATGATATTAGAATCACCCGTAGTCATCTTTACATCCACAAGAGCGTCTTTTTCATCTAATTTTATCGCTCTTGTAGGTTTAAATTTACTCGCCCCTAATAATTCTGACATGGCCATACGTTTGATATAACCATTTCTAGTTAATAACATGATATATAAATCATCTCTTAATTTAGAAGCAACGATGACTTTAATAATCTTTTCTATTCCAGACATGGTGATAAGGGAGTTGATATGGACTCCTTTATCTTTCCATTTGTTTTCTTCTAATTTATAAACCGGTATGAATAAATAATTACCCATATCAGTAAAACATAATAAGGTATCAGTGGTCCAAGCAGTACCCATCGAGACTATTGCATCGCCTTGCTTGATATCTGGATATGGTATCTTAGCGATGGATTGGTTATATGATTTTAACGGTGAGCGTTTAAAATAACCATCTCTAGTTACTAAATAAGCCACTCTATCTTTAGATATTAATAAGGTTTTATCAACTGGACCTTCTTCACCTTTTTCTTCGATGGAGGTCTTTCTAGCGTCGCCATATTTATCTGCGATCATCTTTAAATCTTTAATAATCACGCGATTTAATTTATTTGGATCGCTTAATATAGCGTTAAGTTCAGTGATATCTTCTTCTAATTGAGCCTTCTCTTTTTCTAAGACTAATTCATCGGTATGCGACAATTTATATAAAGGCATGGTGACAATAGCTTCCGCTTGAGCATCAGATAGTTCATATCTAGCGATTAAATTCTTTTTCGAATCGGCTTTATCATTAGAGGCCTTAATAATTTCTACGACTTCATTGATATTAAGCGAGGCCATGATTAAACCTTCAACGATATGGAGTCTATCGCTATATTTCTTTAAATCGAATTGGCTTCTTCTCGTGATAACTGAGACCTGATGCGCTAAATAGGCATCGATAAAATCCATCAATGACAAGGTCTTAGGACGCCCGTCGACTATGGCGACCATATTAGCGCTATAGGAGGTCTTTAAAGAAGTCTTATTCATGAGATAAGTAAGAATTAATTCCTTAGGAGCGTTCTTTTTTAAATCGACAACAATCCTAATACCATCAAAATCGGTTTCATCTCTAACTTCTAAGATGCCATCAATGGCTTTAGAAGCTCTAATCTTATCTATTTCAAAACAGATATCTTTTTTAAGTACTTTATATGGTATTTCGCTAATTATTATCTGATTAATAGGACCAGCGTCCACTATTTCGGTTCTAGAAGCCACTTCAATACGGCCTCGACCGGTCTTATATATGGCTTCTAAGCCTGGAGAATTATAAATAATACCCCCAGTTGGGAAATCTGGACCGGGCACAAATTGCATTAAATCTTCAATACTTGCCGTCTTATGATTAATGCGATAAATACAAGCATCAATCACTTCTTTTAAATTATGGGTGGGTATTTCTGTTGCTAAAGCCACTGCGATACCATCTGAACCATTAACTAATAGATTAGGAAATCTAGAAGGTAAAACGACTGGTTCAAAATCAGTATCATCGAATGTTAAAGCCATATCGACAGTATCTTTATCGATATCGCGTAGCATTTCATTAGATAGTTCGGATAATCTGGCTTCAGTATAACGATAAGCCGCAGGAGAATCTCCATCGATGCTGCCGTTATTGCCTTGGAAATCAATTAGAGGGGATCTAACTTTCCAGTCTTGAGACATTCTGGCTAAGGCTTCATAAATAGATGTATCGCCATGTGGGTGATATTTACCCATAACTTCCCCGACCGTATGTGCACATTTTCTCGTCGGCTTGGTGATGATATTACCCGTATTCCACATCGAGAATAATATTCTTCTTTGAACTGGTTTTAGTCCATCTCTAACATCAGGGATGGCTCTATCTTGGATGACATATTTAGCGTAGGTGGCATATCGATCAGACATGACACTTTCTAATGGTTCAACAGAAATATTTTCTTCTAAAGGAAGTTCTTCAACTATATCTTTTTTCTTTTTAGCCATAGTTATTTCACCTCCTCGATAAATGAGTCAACTTTAGAGAAGTCAACATTCTCTTCGACCCATTTCTTTCTGACTGATGTATCTTTACCCATCAAGACTGATACTTGATTCTCAACGAATAAGGGGTCATCGATACTGACTTGTATCAATAATCTCTTTCTTGGGTCCATGGTGGTCGCTTTTAATTGTTCAGCGTTCATCTCGCCTAGACCTTTATATCTATTAATCTTACAACCTGGACCGATAATCTTCTTAGCTACCGCTAAGTCGGTATCATTCCAAGCATATTTTTCAATTACTTTTCTATTCTTATCTTCTTTATATACACGATATAAAGGAGGGACGGCCACATAGACATGTCCTGAGGTGATTAATGTTCGCATATAATGATAGAAGAAAGTCAATAATAAAGTTTGAATATGCGCCCCATCGGTATCAGCATCGGTCATGATAATAATCTTCCCATATTTAATATCGGAAATATCAAATGATTGACCAAAACCTGCGCCTATGGTGTTAATAATGGTCGCAAATTCTTCATTTTGTAATAATCTATCCACGGTAATAGAGTCAGTATTAAGCGGCTTACCTCTTAAAGGTAAGATGGCTTGATGGATTCTATCTCTACCCTTTTTCGCGGATCCTCCAGCGGAATCACCTTCAACGATAAATAATTCATTTTTATCATATTCTTTAGATTGGGCGGGAGTTAATTTATCAGAAAGGATAATCTCTTGCTTATTTTTCTTTTGATTTCTTATTTCTTCTTTAGCTTTTCTTGCCGCATCTCTAGCCTCTCTAGCGGCGATACATTTATCAATAATTTTTAAGGCTAATTCTTTATTCTCAGCGAGGAAATAAGATAATTTCTCATATGTAAAAGCGGTTAATAAAGGTGTGGCTTGAGGGGTACCTAATTTCTCTTTGGTCTGCCCTTCAAATTCTAATATCTCTTCTGGCACTCTAACCGATAAGACACAGGTGATACCTTCTCTAATATCATCACCGGTTAATTTCTTAGCTTTGGTGATATTATTGTTATCAATAAATTCATTAACAGCCTTAGTTATACCAGTTCTAAAGCCGGTTTCATGAGTACCGCCATCCTTGGTTCTAACATTATTGACATAAGAATATAGATTCTCAGAATAATCTTCATAACAATATTGCATGGCTAAATGCATCTCAACGATAAGAGTTTTATGTTTTCTAATATCGCTAGGATCATTCCAATCCACTTCCGCTTCATCTTGGAATTCTATAATATCCGACAATGGTCTCTTATTTTGGTTTAATAAAGAGACATATTCATGTAATCCTTGAGTGGAATAGAATTCTTGTGAAGCGTTACTTCTTTCATCTTTTAAATGGAAATGGACTCCATTGGTCATGAATGAGGATTCTTGTAAATGTGAGGCGATAGTGTCATATTTAAATTCCACGGATGGGAAAATGCTATGATCTGGTTTAAAAGTGACAATGGTTCCAGTTTTCTTATTAGAACAAGTTCCAATAACTTCTAGAGGTATTTCAATCTTACCTCCATTATGGAATCTGATGTGATGAATTTGTCCATCACGATAAACAGTGACATCTAGCCATTCGCTTAAAGCATTGGTAACAGAGGCACCAACACCATGCAAACCACCAGAAATCTTATAAGCTGAAGAATTAAATTTACCTCCAGCGTGTAATTCGGTATAGACTAGTTCAATGGCTGGTCTACCTTCTTGTTTATTAATGTCTACAGGAACTCCACGTCCTTCGTCTGCGACTGTTATCGACCCGTCTTTATGCACAGTGACTTGAATCTTATCACCATATCCTGCCAGGGCTTCATCAATCGCATTATCCACGATTTCCCAAATCAAATGATGTAAACCGACCGGAGTGGTTGAACCAATGTACATGCCAGGTCTTTTTCTAACAGCGTCTAGACCTTTAAGAACAACGATGGAATCCGCACCATATCTATTTCTTTCGTCTCTATCGCTCATGAAAATAACCTCATTGATTATTATAAACTAAAATCGTTTCAAAATATAAATATTTTTAGTAAAATATTAATATTAATTGAGGAAAAAACACTATGAACATCTTTTACAACATCTTAGCAGCCTTTATATGTCTTATAATTGGCTATTTATTGGGTTCTATCCCTAACGGAGTTATCATCGGTAAGGTATTCTATCATAAGGATCCTAGAGATTATGGCTCACATAATATGGGCGGAACTAATGTCTTGAGATTATTTGGAAAAAAGGCCGGTTTTGCGGTATATATTCTTGATTTCCTAAAAGCGGGAATCACTATCTGGGGCTTATGGGCTTTATTAACATTTGTGCAATTTAATGGAAAAGCTTTAATCCCTACAACTGAGATGATACTTAACGGTAATGTTGATGGCTATATCATCAAATGGCCAGTATATTGGTTAGGCTATATGGGTGTGGGTATTGGTCATTGCTGGCCTATCTTCGTTGGCTTTAAAGGTGGTAAGGCCGCTGCGGTGACATTTTCTGGTGTTTTATTCTCTTGCTGGTTTGCGACTATTGCTGGTATTATCACATTCTTTACAACACTTAAGGCTAAGAAATATGTATCCCTTGCTAGTCTATTAACCGCATGCGTGGGTCTGGTGTGTTGCTGGCTAACCTGTATCCCTAATTTTGGAGCGGTATGTATGAATGGCTATTTATATGGTTTATGTCCTGGTTGGGAATTCGCTTTAGCCTTTACGATTAACGCTTTGATATTGATTTATCGTCATAAGGCTAACATTATTAGACTGAAGAATCACAATGAGAATCCCACTAATTACTAATAACCTAGTTAGTAGAAAATTAGTAGATTTTTAGTAAATAAAACATGATGTTAAAAAGTTTTCCACATTTGCAAAAAATGTGGTTTTTTATTGTTCTATCCTAGGTTTTATGTTGACTTTTGACCTTAATTTTATATTGACTACGGCCCACTACTCTTATATCAAGTCAATTAAAAAATAAGAATTTAATAGGTCATAATCATAAGTAAAATTAGGCCCTAATCGATGATTGATATAACGTGAAAAGATAAGAAAAGAAAATCTCTAATTAACGGAGTCATTAATAAGGCTATTAAGGATGCTCCACTACACTTAATCATTTATTTTAGGTATAAAAAAATCCTCAATACACGAGGTATTAAGGATATAGTTTTAATGATTGATTATTTCTTTTGAGCGTTAACATTCTTCATGATTTCACGAACTTGTTTTTCAGAGAATGTTCTTCCCATTTGTCGGCCCATAGCTCTAATCATGTTCTCGTTAATTGGAGGGTTCTTTTCTAATTGCTTTTTGAAATAGAATCTTGCTCCAAAGAAACCGATGATCGCGCCTACAATCGCGCAAGCCACGCCGATAATCGCCGCTACCCAACCAGTAATCATTATGCACGACCGTCATATTCGCCGTTATCTGTACGGACGAGTACGACTTCTCCTTCGTTGATAAACATTGGGACTTTAACTTTGATACCGGTTTCTAAGGTAACTTCTTTCATCGCTTTGTTGATGGTATCACCTTTGGTCGCTGGATCAGCTTGTGTAACTTTTAAGGCTACTTTTGCTGGTAAGTTGACGCCTAAGACTTCATCACCATAGCAAACGATTTCTACATCTTCATCACCTTTTAAAAATCTAGCTTCCCATTCTAATCTATCTTTTAAGATTTCGATTTGTTCATAAGTAGTTTGATCCATGAAGACTAAAGCATCACCGGTATCATAAAGATATTGCATTTGCTTCTTATCTAATCTGATAGTTTCAATCATATAGCCGCTGTTCTTGGCGATATCAGTCACCGCACCGGTTCTAAGATTTTTAACTTTGACCTTTGCGACCATTTTTCTCATCGCAGTTTTATTTAATAAAATATCTAATACTTTATAAATGTTGCCATCTTCTTCAAAATAGTTGCCTGGTCTTAATTCTGTTACATTAACCATATTTAAACTTTGCTCCTTTTTTAAACGTCAATATTTTATACAAAATCTTATTACATTACAATGTAAAAAGCAAAATGGGCTATTTATTAATCTAATTCTTTTAGCAAAGATTCGCAAGATGCATCGCTTGGCATTCTTAAATCTCCGCGAGGAGAAATAGATACTGAACCAATCTTAACTCCATCTGGTAGACATGACCTCTTAAATTGCGAAGCATAGAATCTTTTAATAAAGACTCTTAGCCACTTTTTAATAGCCTCTTCATCATATTTATCTTTATAGGCTTGCTTAGCTAGGAAGACAATCTTCTTCAAGGAGAAGTTTCTTCTTAAATAATAATAAATGAAGAAATCCACTAATTCGTAAGGTCCAACCTTATCTTCGGTCTTTTGCTCTATTTCTCCATTTTTTAGAGGTAATAATTCTGGAGATATAGGTGTATCTAAGATATCGTAGAGAACTTCTTTGGCTTCGATATGATCATCAGCATAAGTTCTAACCAAGGCCTGGACCAAGGTTTTAGGAATAGAGGCATTAACTCCATACATCGACATATGGTCGCCGTTATAAGTCGTCCACCCTAGACATAATTCTGATAAATCACCCGTCCCCACCATGAGGCCGTTAACATCATTAGCGTAATCCATCAACACTTGTGTTCTTTCTCTAGCTTGGGCATTTTCATAGGTGGTATTATGATTATCGACATCATGCTGGATATCTTTTAGATGTAATAATACTGATTCTTTGACATTGATTTCTTTAAATGTCACTCCTAAAGCATCCGCTAATTTAAGAGCGTTATCATGAGTTCTAGATGATGTTCCAAAAGCTGGCAATGTAATAGCGATAACATTTTTAGGATCCATATTTAATTGCGACATACATTCTTTAGCCACTAATAAGGCCAAAGTGGAATCTAATCCTCCACTTAAACCTAAGACTAAAGTTTTACTATGGGCGGCTATAAATCTAGATTTTAATCCACTAGCCTGCATTTTAATGATATTTCTATATCTTTTTTTGGCTTTCACTTCATCGCTTACTAGAAATGGATTAGGTGATATATCTAAATTAACATTATTATCTAAAGGCATATCAAAACCAATAAGCGCAAATCTATCATCTTGTCTTTCTTTAAAAGTCGACATTCTTCTTCTATCGTTACATAATTTATTGATATCTATGACTCCAATGGTCATAGAATTCTTAAATAATTCGCTTTGTGCGATGATTCTTCCGTTTTCAGCGATGATATTATGTCCTGAATATACCACATCAGTGGTTGATTCGCCTTCTCCTGCGGAGCAATAGACATAACCACATATCTCTCTCGCGGAGGTTGATGATATGAGTGATTCGCGATAATTAGATTTACCAACTATTTCATTCGAGGCACTTAAATTAACGATTAATGTCGCCCCCGTTAATGACATATCTAGAGATGGATTATTAGGAACCCAGACATCTTCACATATCTCACACCCGATGATTAAAGAAGGATATCTTTCATCCTTATATAATAATTTGTTACCGAATGGTAATTCTTCACCATTTATGGTAATGGTATCGTAATATTTAGGTGAAGGGATAAATTGTCTAGATTCATAGAATTCATTATATGTCGGTAGATGAGTTTTGGCACTGACTCCTAATATTTCTCCATTATAAAAGGCTAAAGCACAGTTATAGATGCCGTTATTTTTAAATATTGGGGCGCCTACAAAGAATAATAAAGGATATTTCTTAGAAATAGTCTTTAATTTCTTAATCGCTTTTAAGGTTTGCTCTTGTAAAGAATTAGAATAAAATAGGTCTCGACACGAATAGCCAGTTAATGTCAATTCAGGAAAAACGAGAATTTTAACATTTTCTTTATAGGCTAGTTCTAGATTTTTAATAATTTCATTTAAATTATGTTCGACATCCCCAACTTTGGTATTAATAGTTGTGCTTGCGCATTTAACATAACCAAAGCAATCAGACATCTCTTTAGGATTATATCTTTTTGGGGCGCTTATATATTCCTTATTTATATTATTATCATGTTTATTGATGATTGATTCATAATATTCATCAGACATGATGACCATATCTTGATAACCATTTTTCGTGATAAAAATAGGTTCATTGGATTCATGACATTCTTTAGAAATATCGATGGTATTTCTTAAATCCTTAATCGGTTTAATTTTTGGCATAATTGATACTCTCCACGCATAATAGTAGCATAATTATGTCAAATATCCTAATGTTATATTTCTTTATTATTGAATTTCTCCATCATAATTGAGGTTATTGGCCCGTGTCCAGGATAGACTATCACTTCATCTGGAAGAATAAATAAATTATTTAAAGATGATTTGATATCTTGTGGTGTGGAGGTTGGTAAATCAAATCTACCGATAGAATTATTAAATAAGGTATCACCAGAAAATAAAACCTTAGAGATAGAAAAATAATAACAAACACATCCCTTGGTGTGGAATGGAGTATGTATAACGATGATATTTTCTCCTTTTAATAAAGCTAGTCTATCATCATCTTTAATTAATATAGGCTCTATCTCACTTCTATAATCATTATCATCCATGTAATGCGATAGATTTAAATATGGATTTCTTAATAATTCTAAATCGTTAGAATGGAGATAGACGTTAACGGAGAATTCTTTTAATAATCTAGTTAGTCCTCTAATGTGATCAAAATGAGCGTGAGTTAATAATATGGCTTTTAAATTTAGATTATTATCAATGATAAAATCGATAATATTTTCATCTTCTATGCCAGGATCAATGATAAGAGCTTCTTTATCTTCGTTATAGCAAATATAAGTATTCGCAGAGAATCTAGAATCGGGATATGAGAATAATTTAATTTCCATAGATAATAAAAAATAGGATTATTCAACCCTATTTCTTTCTTTCCTTAAATAATTGTACTTTTCTACAATGTGGGCAGTATTTATTAGCTTCCATTTTTTCTGGATGTTTTTTCTTGTTATAAGAGGTGATGTAAGCTTCTTCGCCACACACTGTGCATTTAAGAATAATTGATTCGCGACCTTTTGCTTTTTTGTTTGCCATGAGATTTCTCCTTAAAATCAGTCATTATATTATCATAGAACTTTTTCTATTCCTAGAAGTTTTTAAATAATTTTTATTTATATTTGCTCTTTAAGGCGTATAGAATAAAGATATGAATAGACGAGAAGAGACCAAAAAAATCAAAATAGGTAATATTACTATCGGGGGTTCTAACAAGGTTTTAATCCAATCGATGTGTAATATCAAGACTTCTAATTATTTAGAAGTAGCAAATCAAATTAACGAATTAACCGCTTTAGGTGTGGATATTATGCGGGTATCTATTCTTGATGAAGAAGATGCCTATTCCATCCATAAGATTAAAGAATTAATATCTATCCCTTTAGTCTGCGATATCCACTTTAATTATAAATTCGCTTTGATATGTATGGATGAGGGATGCGATGCGATTAGAATCAATCCCGGTAATATCGGTAAGGAAGAAAATGTTATCGCCGTGGTTAATAAGGCTAAAGAAAAACATATCCCCATTAGAATCGGGGTTAATTCTGGTTCTTTAGATACTTCTATTCATGATTATTCTCATCTTTATAGTGCGAAAGAGATGGTTAAGTCCGCGGAAAAGCATGTCTCTATCTTAGAAAAATATGATTTTAAAGATATTGTTATCTCTTTAAAAGGTTCTAATGTATTAGAAACCGTGGAAGCTTATCGTCTCGCTTCTAAAAGATTCCCTCATTATCCTTTACATCTAGGTATTACTGAGGCTGGAACTAAAGAGATATCTCTAATTAGAAGCACCGCTGGTCTAGCCCCATTATTATTAGAGGGAATAGGCGATACGATAAGAATATCGATATCAGGCGATCCTAAAGATGAAGTTATCGCTGCGAAAAGATTACTCCATGATGTCGGATTATATCCTAATTATCCCACTATTGTGTCCTGTCCAACTTGTGGTAGAACACAGGTTGATGTCGAAGCCTTATCTAGAAATGTTCTTAATTATTTAGAAAAGATTAATAAACCGATTCATGTCGCGGTGATGGGTTGCGTGGTCAATGGACCAGGCGAGGCTAAAAACGCGGATATAGGTATTGCCGGTGGTAAACATGAATGGGTCATCTTTAAAAAAGATAAGATTATTAAAAAAGTGCCTGAAGAAGAAGCCCTTCAAGCACTGATAGATGAAATAAATAAATTCTAATTATTTTTTACCTTCGCTTTTATATCTTTCCACTCTTTGGCGGCGGATATCTTTTCTTATTATTTCTCTTTTATGTTGTCTTTTGACCTTCTCGGCCACTTCTTTGATTTTCTTTTTATAATTAGGTTTAACTTTCTTGCTCCTAACTTTGTTAGTTTCAATCCTAATTTTTTCGTTTAATTCTTGTTTTTCTTTTGAGATGACTTTCTTTTTCTTTTTTGACATCTCATCAACATTAACAAATTCTCCACCTTTTAAGGCGATCCAAGAGAATTTAACCCCTAATTCTTTTAATTTATTAATGCCTTGTATCTCATCGACATTATATAAGGTATAACATTCACCGATATTATGATATCTTCCAGTTCTACCTGCCCGATGGAAATAGAATTCGATATTATTTGGTAAATCATAATTTAAAACTGTGGATACGTCTTTAATATCCATTCCACGCGCCGCCATATCAGAACAGACCACAACATTAAATTCTTGGTTCTTAATTCTTTTCATCATGGATTTTCTTTCTCGAGATTCCAAATCTCCATGAATGATTCCCGCTTTTAGGCCATTAGCAAGAAGATATTTATAAAGAGTATTAACATCATTTTTTAATGAGCAAAATATCAATAGGAAATATGGCTTATAATTTTGAATAAATTTGACCACTACTTCGTTTTTATCGAAATGTTTCTTATCAATCGCATAATGTCTAACATTATTTGAAGTCTCACCTTCACCAACTTTAATAATAGCGTCCGCTTCGATATATTTTCTTAAATCGTTTTCTAATTGTTTAGAATATGTTGCAGAGAAAACTAATATCTGATGGTTTTTAGAAGCTAATATTAATTGATGAACATCATTAAAGAAGCCCATTTCTAGACACATATCGGCTTCATCTATGACTACTGTTCTTAATTCTGAGACTTTAAGATATGAATTTTTAATCATCACATCATTTAATCTACCAGGTGTACCAATGAGGATATGAGGAGCGTTATTTAATAATGATTCGTCATCACTTCGCTGCGCCCCACCCACTAATAATTTAACTTTTAAGTTCTTAAAATATTTCTTAAATGCGTTAGCGAATTCATAAGTCTGGGCCGCTAATTCTCTAGTAGGAGAAATAATAAGAGCTTGTAAAAAGTCTTTAGAAGTATCTATTTTATTTAAAATAGGGACTAAGAAAGCATGGGTTTTACCGCTACCAGTCTCACTTTGAACAAATAGGTTTTTGTTTTTTAATACTTGAGGTATGACTAAATCTTGTACGGGAGTACAATCATCATATCCTAGGCTTTTTAAAGCCTCTAATAATTTATCATTTAAAGCATAAGATCTAAATTTCATAACATCACCGCCTTAATTATATTAGAGTTTCAATTTTAAATTAAGTAAATTGTGCTAAAATAAGCGCATGGAAGTCGAAATATTAAACCCCCATGGCTATTGCTTTGGTGTTAGAAGCGCCATTGTCATGGCTAAAAAGATTAAAGAAGAAAATAAAGATAGAAATATCTATATTTTAGGAATGCTTGTTCATAATGAACATGTCATAAAAGAATTAAGTAATCTAGGTATTATTACTATTGATGTCTCGCCTTTAGAATATGAAAAGGAGATTAATAAGCTTCATCAAGGCGATATTCTTATCTTTACCGCGCATGGACATGATGAAAGATTAGACACCATCGCTAAAAATAAGGGCTTAATCATCTATGATGCAGTTTGTCCAATCGTAAAAAACAATATAAAGATCATTAAAAATGAATTAAAAGCTCAGCATCAAGTAATATATATCGGAATTAAGAATCATCCTGAATCTTACGCTGTTGAATCCATTGGTAAGAATGTCATATTATTTGATAATAATCTACTAAATAACTACCAATTAATTACTGATACATCCCCTTTTGTCGCAAATCAAACAACTTTGAATTATATTGATTTAAATGAGATTCATAAAGATATATTATCTCATTTCCCTAAGTCGAGAATCGCTAATGAGATATGCAATGCCACTAGATTCCGTCAGGATTGCATTAAGAATTTAGCGGATGATATTGATATGTTATTAATCGTTGGTTCTAATAAATCATCGAATACTAAAAGGCTATTAGAAATCGCTAATTACACCCATCCTAATATCGCTTCTTATATCATTAAAGATGAAAACGATCTAATAAATATTCCCTATCAAAATAAAAGACACATCGCTATTACATCTGGAACTTCTACTCCTGATGAAATCATTCAACGTGTCTATGATTATTTGAATAAATGATTATTGGATGATGATTGGTTCTTTTTCGTGATCAACGATAAGAATGTCTAAAGTCTCATCATATCCTAATAATATTTCCTTCATGGTGGGCATGAAGATTTTTTCTATTTCATGTGGCATGTCTAAATAATTGATACCGTAATTAATGCAATCTCTTCTTACATAATGTGGAGCATCACCAGAAATAAAGATATCACATCCCTCATCATTAGCGATAAAGACTCTTCTAGAACCTCCTCCACCAATAATTCCTACTTTGTGGATTAATTTTTCATTGCCTTTAACTAATAAACCATAATTCACATTGAAGTCATGTTTTACTTTCTTAGCAAATTCTTCAATAGGCATCGCTTCTTTTAAATATCCAATTCTCATCATCGGATCTTTCATCGGTGCATAGATATTAATTAGCCCCAACCTATTAGCAAGAGCATCATTCATTCCACCTTTACCGGTATCAAAATTGGTGTGCATGGAATAAACACACATATTATTAGCGAGTATTCTATCATATAGATTCTTTTTGATTTGGTCGTGTGCTAAGACAAAAGCCCTAGTTCCAAAGATAAACGGATGATGAGTAAGAATCAAATCAGGCTGAAATTCTTTAGCTTTGGCCATGACTTCATCATCAAAATCTAAACATAATAAGATTTTATGTACTTCTTCTGGAAGTTTACCCGCCATAAGGCCAACACGGTCGTGATTATCTTTAGCGATTCTTTTTGGAAAGCGTTTGGCTAATTTCTTTAATAATATTTTAGTGTTCATAAAACCTCCTTAATCATTTCATGTTCCCTGATTAATTCTTTGCTTCTTACTTCCCCTAATTTATCTTTATTATTTAATAATTCTAAAATCTTTTCATCAATTAATTGATATTTTTTGATAAATAAATCATCTTTTCTTTTTCTTAATATCGGACCGAATTTGATGTCTAGTTCATCTAGGTCTTGTTTTTTATCTCTTCTTTCTAATTTGATTATTTCATAGAATATATGAGCTTCATAGACAATTTTTTCTTCTAAGATGGTAAAAGATAATTCATTTAAATATCTTCTTAATTTATTAGAATTGGTATGAGCGTCCACGATGATATATTTGATATTAGCTAATTTATCTTTATCCTTATTTAATATATTAATAATTAAATCTCCACCCATCCCAGCGATAATAAGAGTATCGATATTATCATCGATATCTTTAATCCCATCGCTTAATATAGCTTTGATTTTATCTTTAGCCTTGGATTTAGAGATATTTTCTTTTAATCTTTTAAATGGACCAATCTTATTTTCCACCGCTAAAGAGGATATAGAAATATTGTTTTCCGCTAAAGAGATGATTAATTTACCATGATCCGCTCCTATATCGGCGCAAAAAGTCCCCTGAGGGACTAATTCGTAGATGGTTTCTAAGCGCTTAGATAATTTCATTTTTCTCCATAATGGGCTTTTAATTTCAATAAAGCTTTCTCTTTGATTTGTCTAATTCTTTCTTTGGTTAAGATATGTTCTCGACCTATCTCTTCTAAAGTATATCTTTTTTGCCCATCTAAACCAAAATATTTAGACAAAACATCTTTTTCTTGAGGAGCTAATATCTCTAAGGCTTCGTGTAATTTTTCTATATCATCGATCTCACTAGCGTATTCCGCGGGAGATAATTCATCCGAAGCAAAGAAATCACCATATTCGATATCTTCGCCTTTAACGGAATCGTTTAATGATTTGATATTTAAATTCTTCGCATACATGCTGATATTTTTAACTCTGTTCTCATCATATCCTTCGCCTAATTCTTTAGCGATTTCTTGATAAGTCGGTTCTCTTAATAAGCTTTGCGTTAAATCTTTTTTCGCTCGATTTAATTTATTGATTTCGAGATTGATGTTTTGCGGCATTCTAATGAGACAATCATTATCGTATAAGGCGCGTTGAATGGATTGTCTAATCCACCATGTGGCATAAGTGGAAAAACGATAACCACGTGTGTAATCAAATTTCTCCGCTGCATGGATAAGGCCGATGTTACCCTCTTGAATGATATCAAGATATTGCATCCCTCTTCCTCGATATCCTTTAGCGATATTAGCGACTAATCTCAGATTGGAATTTATCAATTTATCTTTAGCTTCACTATTTCCTTCTGAGGCTAATTTAGATAATTCCTTTTCTTCATCGCTGGTTAATAAACGATATTTCTTGATGTCATCAAAATAAACTTTAACCGAATCAAAATTATCGCCTCTTTCGCCAGAAGATATATTTAAAAACGATTCATCGATAAGATTTTTATCTTCTTTAGAATAATCGCGGATATCATCAGCTTCATCGATAACAATAATCTTGTTTTCGAGGAAGAAATTCATCAAATCTTCCACTAATTCATCACTTGGCTCATATTCTTCAATGGCCGCGTAGATGTCTTTTTGTTCGATGGAATGTGATCTTTTTGCTTTATTAAGAAGTTCTTGTTTAATATTAGATAAAATTAGTTCTTGATCTTTATCCATTAAATATTATTGTTTGCCTCCATAATCACCTAAACGTTTAATTCTCGTCGGGTGTCTTAATTTTTTGATGGCTTTGGCTTCGATTTGTCTAATACGTTCACGGGTAACGTTAAATTCTCGGCCGACTTCCTCTAAGGTTCTTGGTCTATTGTCATCTAGTCCATATCTTAGACGGATAACTTTTTCTTCTCTTGGAGTGAGTTCTTCTAAGACAGAGAATAATTGTTCTCTTAATAATTGATCAGTAGTGAAATCATTTGGAGATTTGCTTTCCTTATCTTCAATAAAATCACCTAAGTGGGAATCATCTTCTTCACCGATTGGGGTTTCTAAAGATACTGGTTCCATGGCGATTCTTTGAATTTCTCTAATTCTTTTTGGAGTTAATTGAGGATTGTCTAATTCTTTAGCGATTTCTTCTGCGGTAGGTTCACGGCCGAATTCTTGGACTAATTGTCTTTGAACTCTGGTGATTTTGTTGATGGTTTCTACCATATGAACAGGAATTCTAATCGTTCTAGCTTGATCAGCGATAGCTCTTGTGATAGCTTGTCTAATCCACCATGTAGCGTAGGTAGAGAATTTATAACCTTTAGTGTAATCAAATTTATCAACCGCTTTCATGAGGCCGAGATTACCTTCTTGGATTAAATCTAAGAATTGCATTCCACGTCCGACATAATGTTTAGCGATATTGACCACTAATCTTAAATTAGCGTTGATTAGTCTTTCTCTAGCTTCTTCATCGCCTTCAAGAATCTTCTTGGCTAAAATCGGTTCTTCTTCTGGTCTTAATAATTCATAACGGCCGATTTCTTTTAGATACATCTTCACGGAGTCATTAACCTTGACGTCACCTGCAACAATATTGTCAAAATGATCATCATCGATATCTTCTACTTCGCTTTCTTCATCTTCATCGATATCATCATCGAGGAATTCATCATCGAGTGGTTCATCTAAATTGATGTTAGTTTCATCAATTTCTTCTCCTTCAGCGTCTCTATCGGTGACCTTGACTTTATTATCTTTAAAGAAGTTTTCTAAATTTTCAATTGTCTCATCATCGACATCAAAACGTGATAAAGCATCATAAATATCTGACATATCGATGGTGTTACCACTTTTCTTCGCGTGTTTTAAAAGATCGGATTTGATTTCTTCGAATAACGCATTCTTTTCTACATCTTCATCAGGTAATTCGACTTCTTCTTCAATCTCTTCTTCTAAAATTTCTTCCTTTTTCTTTCTTCCCATAATAGCCAAGCTCCTTCCTACTTTTTATTTTTAGCTTCTCTATAATTCCATTCGGAGATAATTTTTGCTTTTTCCATTTCGCTTTTACCTTGTAACAAGGACTCCAGAATGTTTTTCTTACTTATTTTTTCTTTTTCTTCATTTATGGTTTGATAACAATTTTCTAAATAATCTTTACTGATCACTTTGGGATGATTCTTTTCTTCGCTTAATATCGTTATTTCATTGATTAATTCTTCCGCTTTAGCGTCATCTTTAGATTCAATGGTCGATATGACGCCGGAAATATCAACATTCTTTAATGTGGAATAATATTCCAAGATATAATCAGCGATACGACGATAGATATCATCATAGAAGGCCTCCACTCTATTTTCATAGAATTCGATAGCCATCGGATCTTTCAGCATGAAATATAATATTTCTCTTTCCGCGAGCGCAAAACGCTTGATAGCTTTTCTTTCAGGGTGGAAATTAGAAATGATATTTTTTGCTGATTCATTCCCCTTTTTATTTTTTTCTTCTTTGACTAATGTTCTTAAAGATTCAACATCAAATTTAGTCACTTGTGATAATTTAATCAAATAATCTTCTAATTCTAATCTGGAATCGACCGCGGCTAATATCGGTAAGAAATAGGCCACGAGTTTCTTCCTATCATCCATTGTGGATAAAGAAGCGTTTTGTCGATAATATTTAAAGATAAAATCAATAGGATTAATAAGGTTATTGAGATATTCTTTTAAGGCTAATTCCCCTTGATTGTTTAATATTTCATCCGGATCATATGGTGAACCTTGATTATCCACGAAGCGATAATTCAATCCGCTCTTTTTGAGCTGATTAATCATTTTCATCTCGGCGGCTTGTCCAGGATTATCGCCATCTAAACATATTCTTAATTCGACTCCTAAACTTCTTAACATTTTAAGGTGATCTTCCGTAAAGGCTGTACCCATTAAGGCCACCGCGGAGTGAATACCAATTCTTTCTAAAGCATAGACATCCATAAAGCCTTCTAAAACATAGACGTAGCCTTCGTGTTTCGCGGCATCTTTAGCGTTATGAAAATTATATAATACTTTAGATTTATGGAATAAAGGCGTTTCAGGCGAGTTAATATATTTAGCGGTTCCATCCTTTTTTAATTGTCTCGCGGAGAAACCGATAACTTGTCCATATTCATTACATAATGGGAAGATAACTCTTCCAGCGTTTTTATCAGAATATGTCGTATTAGTCGCACTTCCAGTGGCGATACCGATTTGCTCCATAGATTTTAAAGAATGGCCCTTGGTTTCTAAATATTTAACGGTATTTTTCCCATCTTTAAAAGCGTAGCCTAACATGAATTTTTTTCTCATGTTTGCATCTAGATGACGAGAAGAAAAATAATCCAACCCTTCTTTACCTTCCGCGGTAGATAAGGCGTATTGATAATACATCGTTAAATCATTGATACATTTCTCTAAACTTACAATCAAGGAATCTTTAGGAGTGACCTTTTCTTTTTTC
>CAJOOD010000164.1 GCA_905236085.1 uncultured Bacilli bacterium | reverse complement strand
TATCACTAAAAAAATCAATGAAGACGGATATGCTTATATTGTTACTACTGTATTAAATGAAATGAAAACCATCCGTATGTGCATGATCAACGCTAATTCCACCGAGGAAGACATATTGAACACAATTGAAATGCTTGATAAAGTTGCAAAAGAATTAGCGGGTGACTTTCTCCCCCACTTGTAGAAGATAGGGGGAGAAGCACTGTTAGCTACAAATATCAAACGGTATCCTAATTATCTAAAAATATATTGTCTTTATCATATTTTTGATAAAATAGTTTAGAAAACGATGGACAACAAAAGTATTTTTAATTTAATAGTGTGTCTTGTCGGTGTGGCCATTTTATTAATCCACATCGTCGACTTGGCAATTAAAAAGTATAAAAGAAAAGATGAAGTGGCTTTATTGATATTCCTTTCTTTTACCGCTTTTCATTTCGCATTATATTCATTATTTACTTTTTTGAAGGTCCATTATACTAGCGACACTCTTATAATGAGCTTTTATACCATCTTTTATATCTTTAATAATGTTCAACTGCTTCTATTTTTCTTTTATACATGTGCATATGTATCAATTAATAAGAAAGAAAAAAAGATATTCACAATTATTAATGTTGTTGTTTTCAGTGTGTTTGTAATCTTAGATATTGTTAATATTTTCAATCATATGTTTTTCTATTCTCAAGATGGGATTTACACAAGAAACAAATTTATGATAATTGCTCAGTCTTATCAATTCGTGGCCTTTATAACGGTCTTTTTATTAACGATATTTAATAAAAAATTAACGATATTTGAAAAGATATCATTTGCCTTATATTGTCTATTGCCACTTATTTCTATCATCTTACAAAACATATTCGCAGGATACGCGATTGCATATTTAGCATTAATTATCGCTATCGAAATTTTGTTCTTATTTGTTAATGTTAAGAAAAATGAATTATTAGCCTTAGAAGCTAAAAAGAATAAAGAAATAGAAGTGAAACTCATGATGTCACAAATTCAGCCTCATTTTGTCTATAATACTTTATCTTCTATTTCAACATTAATTCAAATCGATCAAAACAAAGCTCAAAAAGCCTTAGATGAATTCACTGACTATTTAAGAAGTAATTTCTCGGCATTAACACAAACTAATCTCATACCTTTCGAAGATGAATTAAAGCACATCCAAGCCTATTTATATTTAGAAAAGATGAGATTTAATGAACGCTTAAATATCCATTATGATATCAAAACGACTAATTTCTTGGTCCCTGCTTTAAGCATTCAGCCTCTTGTAGAAAACGCGGTTAAACATGGTATTTTAAAGAAATTAGAAGGTGGAAATATCTATATTAAAACTTACGAGGATGAAAAAGCCTACTATGTAGAAGTAAAAGATGATGGTGTAGGTTTTAATATGGATGAAATAGATTTTAAATCAAATAAACACATCGGTTTATCTAATGTTTATTATCGTATTAAAAATATGACTAACAGTGATATGAAAATAGAATCTATAATGAATGGAGGAAGCAAGATTTTAATAATCTTTAATAAATAATTATGAACATTTTACTAGTGGATGATGAAGAACTTCAATTAATCAGATTAGAAAAAGCGGTAAAAACTGTCCTAGATGGGGCAAATATATTCTCTTTTACTAATCCTAAAAAAGCATTAGAAGAAAGCAAAAAACATAATATTGATATCGCTTTTTTAGATATTGAGATGCCTGTTATTAATGGAATTGAATTAGCTAAACAATTAAAGAGAGTTAATCCCACGATTAATCTCATATTTGTTACTGCTTATGATGCTTATGCTTTAAATGCTTATCAATTGCATGCATCTGGTTATTTATTAAAGCCCGTCAAAGCGGAGAAAATCAAAGAAGAAATTGAAGCCTTAAGATATCCGGTATCCATAAGAGGTGGAAAGAAAATACAAATCAAATGCTTTGGTAACTTTGAAATATTTTATAATGGTGAACCAGTTCGCTTCTCATATAAGAAATCCAAGGAAGCCTTTGCTTATCTAGTCGATAGAGAAGGATCAGCGATTAATGTTAATGAACTTAACGCTATATTGTGGGAAGAAGATCATCCATCATATCTAAGAAACCTTATCGCTGATATCCAACAAACTCTTAAGAATCTCGGCTGTGAGGATGTATTTGTTAAAAGATATAATGAATGCTTTATCAATGTCGATAATGTTGATTGTGATGCTTATGAATATAAAAAAGGCAATCCTAACGCGATTAGAATGTTCCGCGGGGAATATATGAATCAATATTCTTGGCCGATATTTGAAGATAATTATTAATTGTTATATACATTTTATATGAAGAACAAAAAAGAATTTTTAATATTAATGTATAAAGATTATGAAGTGCTTTCTTTTGAAGTGACATGCGGAAATAGAAACAAAATTAGAATAATAGAAAAATTAAAGCATTTCGATAAAGCGCCTTACGAAATTAATGAAGCAGATTCTAAAGGAAATATCAATGTAGCGCTTTTTAATTTTTTCGCTAGTAGATGTATTCCTTCCCAAAGAAGCGATTATAAGAAAATAATTAAATACACTAATTCTATTAATGCTTTTGAACTATCTTTTAAAGGACATGGATTATCCCTTAGCAATCATTATTGGTTTAAAAGAGAAAATGAAGATCTTAAATATGAGGATATTAATTTCTTCACTAATAAATGGGATGATAGTTTCGCTAGAGCGGTCTTAAATGATAAATATAAAGATCTCATGAATGTTGATTTAAATGTTCCTGATATATTAACTCCTGGATGGGGTGTAAAAGGATGGATATGTGAGGATGATGGTCCTAAATTATATAAATTAGGAATTAATAAGAGTCATAGTGAAGAAGCTATATGCGAAGTTTTGGCTTCTAGATTAGCTAATAGAATATTAAGCGAAGGAGAAGCCTTAAAATATGAGCTCAAAAAGATTAATAAACAATATGCCTCAGTCTCACCGTTAATGATAAATATCGATGAAGAACTAATCTCTTTATCAAAAGCTATAGATGAAAAAACTTATCTATTATATAGAAATAAAAACTTAGATAAAGCTAATTGGGAACAATTTCTAGATGCCATAAAAGGCAGCAAAATTCCTGGTTTATATGAATTCTTCATTAAATTATCATGTTTCAGAGATCTCTGTTTTGTCAGCGATTTACATTTTGGCAATATATCATTTATCAAAAATAATAAAACTGGAGAAATACGAGTAGCGCCTCTATATGATTTAGGTGGGGCTTTTGGTAGCACTAGAACTGGAAAGAACCTCATTGCTAATCCAAACAAGGCAACATATATTCTAATATATTATTTATTTAATGATTTTGATCCATCGTGGGATTATTCTTGGTATGACAAAGATAAATTAATCGGCTTTGAAGATGAGATAAGGGATATGCTATCGTTAAGTGAATTCTATTCCCCTCAACTTATTGATAGCATTATAGAAGTCTATCATCATCAAAAAGCATTACTTGATGAAATGGTGGAATCTGATAAATAATTTCAAATAAAAACCAGAAATCATAGCAATTCAAGGGTTTTTCGCTAAATTTTAAATATTAATTTTCTTTATCTCCAATAATTATTCCTTTGATTTATTCTGCAATTTCTTTTTTACTAAAATCTTATCGCGAGCGCGCAAAGGTATAACAAAAATTAATTTTTTTTAATTTTATTTAAAATGTGACACTTTTGTGACAAAAATTTGTTATT
>CAJOOD010000163.1 GCA_905236085.1 uncultured Bacilli bacterium | reverse complement strand
TTATTTTTTATCCCTCTTTTTTGTCAAGAAGGCATAGTACCCTCTTTAGATTAACAACAAATTTATTATCAAAAGTATCATTAATCATTTTTTGTAAAACTTCGGTACAATGACTACTTTTTGATGACATCTTTAATATCGCGGTGTTTCCTCCTGATATAGAAGCCGCTAAAACACCAATTGATAACATAACTGGGAAATTAAATGGGGAAATAATTAAGGTCACGCCATAAGGAATCTTATAAACTTTTGTGGTCATACTAGGAAAGGCTAATAGACTAGAAAAATGTCTTTCTGGTTTTACCCATTTAGATAAACCTTTTTTATATTCATCAATTTCTAAAATAGTGTCACCAATATCTAATAGGAAAGCTTCCGAATCACATCTTCCTAAATCAAGATATAAGGCTTCTTCAATCTCTTTTTGATATTTTAATAAAGCATTTTTTAATTTTGTTAATTGTTATTTTCTAAATTTAATATCGAGGGTGGCTCCACTATTAAAGAATTGTCTTTGTTTTAAGACTAATTGATGAATATTTTCTTGATTCCAACTCATAAAAGTACCTCTTTATAATTTAAACGTTTTAATAACGTTATCCATTGAACCTTCAATTAATTCCGCGACCATATTCTTATAAACTTTTAAAGTTTTAATCGCGTTTCCGTCTTGACAATAATAATAAACAAAAACTAAATCGTCATAAGGATGATATTCAAATGTTGGACCGTGGTATTTACGATCTTTTAATAAAGATACTCGCGATAAATCCCTTTTATAGTATAAGTAATAACGAATATCTAGCCCACCAGCATACATCGCTTCTTCATCATCGACAAGAAAGAAATTGTTACCACTTTTATTCCCACCATCAATGGAAAAATAATATTTACCATCTTCTTTGTTTTTAAAAAAGCAATAATCTTTATCACCTTTTAAATAAAGATGGCCGTTGCTTTCTTGTTTAATTCCTGTAATTGATAAAGGATATTCTCTTAAAAATAACAAACTGCTTAAATCTGAAGTTTTAATATTTAAATCTAAAGAAAATCTTTTTTCATCAAAACCATCAGTGATATAAAGTTCTTTTCGATTAATATTATAGGAAACTTGACTAACATAATCGTCTTCATTAAAAACACAAAAACCATCTTTATTAATAATAAGAGCAAAACCTTCTAATAAAGATAATCCTCTTAAAGTTTGAAAACGTAATGTGGAATTTTTTTCTAAAAATAGATGATTACCCTTAATAACACCGTTGTCATCAGAACAATAAATATTAAAAATATTCGATAAGGAGCTTTCCATAAAAATGTGATGTGGCTTCCCTTTATTAAATTGAGCATAAGTAACACCATTAGAAAAGCATTTTAAACCTAAACCGGTCAACGAATCATCTATTTCACCGACATAAAAAACACCATCTTTAATAAAACTTTTCAAAGAATATACCTCCTAATACATTCCATTATAAAGAAATGGTATTGATAATTAAATCTTATTGTTATGGGTGCGCTTTAATTCTTGTTTTTTCAAATACATTTTTTGATCAGCCGCACGAAATATAGATTCAAAAGATGTCGATATTTTTTGATAATAAATAGCAATTCCACTAGCGATTACAACTTCTTAGCGATTTTTTATCATGTTTATGCTTTTATTTTAATGGCTTGGGGCACTTTAATTTATATTTTTGATTTAACTTTAGGTGAACCATCTATTATCTATTTATTAGTGGCCACCCTTTTTAGCGGGTTTATTTGTCTATGAACCAATATTCTTCACCATTACTTCCTTAGCTTCAATTATTACCGTTTTAATCTTCTTTTTCATTCATCAAGAAAGATTCTTTAATGGCGAATTATTATGGGAAAATGGAGGTTTTTATCTACCAAAGATAAGCAACAAATTGTTTATACGTCCTGTGTACGACAAAATGGATTACCTTTTCGAGGGTTGCACGTGCCAAATTGCTTACCTTTTTGGGGTTGTCACAAATTATTGCTTATCTTTTTTATTCACTTCTAGTTATTTTATAACTAACTATCACGGTTTAGCAATTCACCAGTGAAGCCCTCCTAGTTAGCTATTTTAAATATTGGAATTGAGCCACAAAATGAGAAAAGTGGTCGTATTCCAAATGATTATAATCCAATCATATAAATAGGAAGATGCCAGTTATCTTCGTTTATAGGAAATAAATCTTCCCTAGAATCAATTAAAAGTCCTTTTGAAACTTTTTTCCCGTATTTTTCTAAGAAATTAAAATTAAATGATTTATTTACAGGATTGATGCCCTTTTTAACTTCCAAAGGATATATGCAATCTGGTCCTTCAATAATTAAATCAGCCTCTTTTTTGTCTTTATCTCGGTAATAGTAGAAAGAATGTCTATAATCTTCACCAGCATTCATATAGCTTTTAACAATCTCACTAATGACATATGTTTCATAGAACGCACCATTCATAACGCCTTTTTCTAGCATATCGGCATTAGGCCACTTACACAAATAAGCGCATAGGCCAGTATCTAAGAAATAAAATTTCTCCATTTTAGTTACTCTATTAGATAAATTTCTAGCATATGGTTCTAATGTGATAGCGATTCCAGAAGTAACAAGTATAGATATCCAGCTTTTTACAGTTCTGGCGTCAATACCTACATTCCTTGCTACATCATCATAATTGATTTGTTGAGCGGTTCTTAAAGCCATATAATCTAAAAATCTTAAGAAGTCTCTTTCTTTATCGATAGAAATGAGTTTCATAATATCTTTTTCCATATATGTCTTTATATAGGATTTAAAGAATGTGGTTCTATCTAATTTCTTATCGATATATTCAGGCATGCCACCTTTAATTATCTTTTCAAAAATTTCTTTTCTTGTCTTATATAATTTTTTAGGATTAATTCCTTTATATTTTTCTTTAACTACATCTAAATCTGGATTGAAGAGATTCCCTTCCATTTTTTCAATTTCGTTATTTGCTAAAGAAGACATCGTTAGAATTGCCGCTCGACCGGCAAGAGATTCTGCAACTGCTTTTTGTAATTCAAATTGATTAGAGCCAGTAAGAATATACATTAGTGGGACTTGTCTGTTTTCTTTGAGGCAGTTCTTTTTTTCATCATCAATTTTTATCTTTATTTGTTCTAATAAAGGTGTTCCTTTTTGTATCTCATCGATAATAACAGGCCATGGATGAGTTTCTAAAAATAATTTAGGATTATCGTTTGCTAACGCTCTTTCGTTTAAATCATCAAGGGTAACACTGGGGATGTCTTTGCCAAAAATATGATCCACCACTGTAGATTTACCAACTTGCCTTGCCCCATATATCGCAATAGCGGCATATTCGTTTTTGATGGAGTTAATTTTCTTTTCAATAGTTCTAGAATAATACATAAGATCGCCTTATCATTAGATTACAGGAAAATTTCGACTATTTCAACAATGCAATGTACTTTTAGTCGAAAACATTATTTATTTAATTACAACAAAAGATATATTCCCACCTACAAAGGTTATAAAGATATGTTTCCAACGACAACGGTATCCAAAAAAGATATGTGTCAATTACAACCCTATAGAACAATTAAGCCTTTTTTGAGTTAAAAATATGTCGATTTATTCTAATAGAATAAGGGCGAGGACCGCTGGCGCCGGGGTATATGCTGTGTACGAGAAAATGGATTACCTTTTCGAGGGTTGCACGTGCCAAATTGCTTACCTTTTTGGGGTTGTCACAAATTATTGCTTATCTTTTTT
>CAJOOD010000162.1 GCA_905236085.1 uncultured Bacilli bacterium | reverse complement strand
TTTACAGTTCCTATATATTAAAAAACTCCTTCAGCGGTATTGCCTTAGGAGTTTTAGTGGTTCGTGAAAATAATATGGAATTTATCTTTGTTTTTTAAAATTCTTAATAAATATCCTAGTTTTGCGGAATTATTTGCTTATATGTGTCTTTAGATAGCAAATATATAATTCATGATAATGAGCAGGGACTAGGAATTGCACCATATCGATGAATGTATAAGCGTTCTCGATATCTCTAGAGAGACTATATGCACCTTCTGCATCTGTTAATACGGTGAATAACATATCTCTAAGTTCATCAACATCATTAATTAATATATCGACATAATATTCTATATCATCGTTTTTAGTGTCTTCTAATAATCCTTTTAATGATTCATCAGCGACTTCTTTTAATGATTTGCTGTTGCCATCTTCATCTTTTGGTAAGGCTAATTTTAAGACATCTCCTGCAAAGTCCGTGAGTAAAGCAGGATCACTTGTCATGGTTTCTCCACTAGAACAAGCACCATTTATTACTAGGTTACTAATTAGTGGATAACCACTTAAAGCGGCAAAGCAAACAAGAGATAATAATGTATATCTATATGTATCAGCATTGGTATCTAATTTTTCACTTCCATAAGCACAGTTATGGAAAATATCAAATAGAACTGCAGTTGTTTTGCTGATTTCATCTGGATAATCTTCATCATTATATGTCTTACCTGCAAACATAGGTAACATGGCAGCGTATTCTGCTGGAATTAATCCGGCGAGTGTTTTAACCATCGCGATGACTTCTTCATCTTCGTTATTATCGGTGATAAATTTGACTAATAGATAAAGTAGGCTATCGACTGTTGTTGCTTGTAATTTTTCATCTTTAGCGAATCTTAATAATTTAAGATATAGATTTCCATATGGAGCGGGAATTAAAGCCGCAATCTTAAATGAGCGCAGATATGCATTAGTGTCGCTTTGATAATCATTGATGAGATAATCTAATAAATCTTTAAGGAATTCTTGATCATTATATTCAGCCGGATTGTCGATTGTCTTACCCATCATTTCGACAAGACCCATAGCGATATTAGCTACTGCAGCATTTTCTTCAAGATTATATTTTTGTTCGACGAAGGCCACATAATTAGATAAGACTGCGCCGATAACCTCACCAAGATTTGTTAATAATCCAGTAAAGCCACTTTGATTATTCATCACACTACAAATTAAGGCACCAAAGACTTTAGAATATTCGGATGCCGCATAATCTTCTCTACCTTCAGTTAAAAACATAATCGCGTATAATTTGTTTTCAATCATTTTTTCAGGAGAGATAGTCTCGCCAGTTTCCACAATATCAAATGTTTCTAAATCAAATGTTTTAACTGGGAATTGGCTAGAATAATTCTTACCACCGCTGAATTTGTCCGCGGTTTCTGGAGATAATTCTCTTAAATAGGAGATCATTTCATCGCTACCAAAATCGATATAATAAGTTTTACCATAACGAGTAAAGTCCCACTTTTCAGGAGGAAGGGTTGGAATAAAGTCTCCATCAGCGACAAAATTGTGAATGCAATCGTATTTACCATCACTATCAGGATGAATAAAGTCATCTGCTCCGTTATAAATATAAGCTTCGCCTTCGCTATCATAGAAGCCTTCTCCACGATCTCCAGAGACATTTAGGATATCACTCGCAATGATGCCAGTAGGAATACAATTAGGAGTGGCGATATTGTAGCTATAGATATCATCAGCGGTGATATTAACTTTATCGCCAAGATAATTAGGATTATCCACAAGGTAGCCTGCGACGAAGCCCGCTGCAGCGGCTCCTCTACTATATCCAGCGGTCCAGACTTTAACATCACCAGTTACATCATATTTATTGATATATGATTTCATGAATCTAAGGATTTCATCTCTTGCTAATAAGAAGCCAGTATGGGCTCCACTCGCGCCGATATTAAAATCTCCATACCATTCATATCCATATCCACCATTTCTTGGGAATACGGCAAGAAGGGTGAATTCATTGCCTTGATTGATAATAGTTTTCTTGCCTATAACAACACCAATAGAATCTTCTAAGGTAATGTTTCTGCTATAGTATTGATTTAAAGCAATATCTTCAAAGCCAGTATCTTGTAAGAATGATGTTATCTTACGACCTGTTTTATCTGAACCATCGACATATGCAGCACCACAGCCAAAGGCTGATAGAAGCGCTAAATCATAATTAGCATAATGAGAATCTCTTAAGAAATAGGCATCATCATATGTAACAGTATCTTGATATTCGTCCTCGCTAGTAAGATGTGAATGCATGGTCACATTTATTTGTTGAGCAGTAGATTCGGATGTTGATGATGATACGGATTCAGAACTGGAAGTTAACTCTTCACCTCCACCACCGCCACATGAACTTAATAAAGCAGGTATAAGAGCTAGAGTTATAAGTTGCTTAATTTTCATAATCTATGTTTCTCCTTATAAATACACATTTATTTTCTATAAAAAAGATGCTTTTAGCAAATAATATTTTATATCGTTATTTATTCGAGTAATAAAACAAAATGTTTTACTTGATTCTTATATATCGATGATTTAACAACTTTAAAGCCAAAATTTTCATACATTTTGATGTTGCCTTCTAAATTGGTTTCTAGACATAATCTATATTTATATTCCTTAGCAAAGGATATTACTAAAGATATTAATTGCTTGCCATACCCACTTCTTTGAAGTTCTTTTTTTAGTGACAAATATGTATAGATACCACGTATTTGCATCGAGGTATTCTTCTCTTTGCTTTAAAGCATATTTTTCAAAAGCATTTTGTCTATTTGTAGTGGGAGTAAAAAGTAGATAAAAGTTAGATAGATTAACTGATCTAACATATTGCCAGGCTCCAGTTAATTTTGTTAGAGGCGCTTCAATCATTAATATTGATTCATAATTGGGGGTAGCAATACCTATGGTTTTTCCTAACCTACTTTTAAAATCAACTTTTAGCATCTTATAACATTCATTTTCGTTGAATTTATTATGAAAAGAATAATCAAATAATGGATAGCCATTATATCCACTAGAGGTCGTTTCAGCGTATCTTTCTAAATTATCCTTATTGAGAAATAGTGTTTTATCCATTCCTTTATTTAAGCAATAATCAAGGAATTGTTTTCTCATGTTTTCGATATCGATATTGCTTTTGTTTTTCATCACGAGATAAAGTTTGATATTGATTTAAGAAAATAACAACTTAATTTATTAAGCATATTTTTAAAAGTCTTGCTATACTAATGGGAGGAGAGAAATTATGAATATTACCAATCCAGGATTAGGCTTCTGGCAAATAAGCAAAGAAGATGCGAAAAGAGTATTTATTGAAGGCTATGAAATAGGCTATCGTCATTTTGACACTGCGATATCATATCAAAACGAATCCGAGATGGGAGAAGCGATTAAAGAACTTAAACTCAATAGAGAAGATTATTGGTTGACATCTAAGATTCCCGCGGAGATTAAGAATTATGAAGGAGCCAAGAGGGCTATAGATGAATCTATCGCGAGATTAGGAGTGGAATATTTAGATTTAATGCTCATCCACGCTCCTAAGCCATGGGCTCTTATGACTCTTCCAGGTGGTAGATATCATAAAGGAAATAGAGAAGTATGGAGAGCTATGCTAGATGCAAAAAAGGAAGGCAAGATTAAACATCTAGGTGTCTCTAATTTTAATGTCAATGATCTTAAAAATATCCAAGAATATTCTGATGAGCCAATATTCGCTAATCAGATATGGATTCATGTTGGTCGTGTACCAAATAAGGTGATAGATTATTGCCATGAAAATAATATTCTTGTCGAGGCTTATTCTCCATTAGGTTCTGGAAGAATGTTAAAAGATAAAACCATCCAAGAAATAGCTAAAAGAAATAACGTTACTGCCTCGCAGTTATGTCTTAAATATGTCGATTTATTAGGAGCTCTACCTCTTCCTAGAAGTAAGAGCAAAGAACATATGATGGTTAATTTTAATTATGATTTTGAATTATCTAAAGAAGATAAAGAAATATTAGATAAGGTGTCTAAATTATGAAGCAATATATTTTATTACCATTACTAGCCATAACACTTATATCTTGTGGAAAGGGGAGCGATTCTTCATTAAGCCGTGTTGATTATACCTCTAGTGAGGTATCTTCAGAAATAGAAGGTGAAAGCACTACTTCTATCTTTCTTCCACCTACAGAAGAAGATTTTGTTAATCGTTATTTAGCTAAGATGTCTTCTTATAACACCTATAAGGCGGTAACCAAAGGTTCCACTACGGCGAAAGTCTTATTTATTGAAACAAGTCAGAGTATTGATGTCACATTAATTAAGAGCGAATATTCTTATTTATTAAACGAATCCCATAGTTCATTCGTTAACACTGTTCATAAAGCATATTTCCATAATAACAATGTCGTTTATAAAGATAACGATAATGAATATAAACTAGATGCATTAAGTGATTATTTAAATACTTATGGTGTTTATCCATTTGATCCCACGATAGAAGGTTATATTTGTAGCGATACCTCTATTACATCAGTGGAGAAATTAGAAGTCGAAACAGGTTATGCCTTTAAGATATCTTTTGATGTAGAAAAGGCTACATCTAATGTCCGTATTCAAATGAAAGCTTTTGGAGGATTAGATGATTATCCATCCTTCCATTCTATTAATATATCGGTGTACACCAAAGATGATTTAACTCCTGATTATTTAGAAGTTAACGCTGAATACAATGCGAAAAAAGGAATTGATTCTGCATGTGTACAAAATTATAAAGTTACTTTCTCTAATTTTGATGAAGAGATAGATGTTCCTAATTTAACGGATATTAAATCACAATTCGATTTTTAATGAAAACAATGTGAAAAGCCCATATTATGATTGTTTTTCACTATATTTCTTTTCGTATAGATAGAAACAAATAACCATTAATATATAGCAAATTGTTTTCGGTAGCATCATCATTCCTAATATTGGAACATATGGAGCACCTAGAACAGTAAACAAATAAAAAACAAAGCTTAGTCCCACGAGAAGATAGATAAATCTAAATGGTTTTGTCTTTCTGAAATCAACAAACCAGAGATAGATAGTTAATCCTCCGATTAATACAAACGGAATATTCCTCAATATTCCCCATAGATAAGATGATGGTGAAATGAACCATTCATTTTGTGGGAATACACATAATATGATACGAATAAGAGATAACACCGTTATAGTGATAAGTGGCCACTTTCTATTATCTTTTGTTAACCAGATTCTTGTTATTTCTAATAGTAAATAGAATATGGTCATAGTTATGGAAGTTATTAATTTTCCAACACCTTTGTATAAGATTAATTCATCGTTTATAAAATAGGATATAACACGTGGAATAAGATGAAACGCATCACCTGTTCCTAAGATAAGAGTCATAATTCCAAATAATAAAGCGATTTTATCTTTTCTTTTAATAATTAGAATTATTCCAAATATTATTGCAAAGACTAGATACGCTATGTCAAAAGTTGATTCACCATATTTCATGTTTTTGTCCTCTTATGAATTATATTACATATATAAAAAAGTGGTAAGGGGTAAAAATGTGCTTGAAGTTACTTTGTCAAATATTTTACAATGTAACTATGATAGATTACGATTTTGTTTATGATTTGAAGCTAATTAAAAATTGTCTTGAATTATCAGATGAAGACCTCGCTTTGCGTTTAAATGTGTCAAGGCAGACCATTAATAATTGGTTAAACAACAAGAATAAGATTTCTCCTCTAGCAAGAGAGATGTTATATTCTATTGCTTATAAAAGAAAACTAAATATCAATCTTTTGAAGACAAGACTATTTGAAGATGATAAAGAAAATAATACATTGCTATTTCATGGTTCTAAGACTGGGATTAATGGTGATATTGATTTAAGATTTTCTAATCCCAATAGCGATTTTGGCCAAGGCTTCTATCTTGGAGAAAATCTAAAACAGGCGGCGACATGGGTTTCTGAGAATCCTCTTGGATCTGTATATTGTTTTTATTTAGATACGAAAGACTTAAATATTGTTAAATTCGACGTAAATCTCCAGTGGATTGTATCAATTTGCTATTATCGAGGATATTTAAATAAATATAAAAATAGTAAATATTTAAAAGAATTGCTAAATAAAATAGAGGCCGCGGACGTTATCATAGCCCCTATCGCTGATAACATCATGTATATAACAATGAAAGATTTTTCAGAAGGTTTTATAAGCGATGAACAATGCTCACATTCCCTAAGCGCAAATCATTTAGGCCAACAATATGTCTTAAAGAGTGAAAAGGCGATAAAGCAATTAAAGCCGGTTGCCAAATTATATCTCTGCCAAGATGAAAGAGATTATTATAGCCAAATTAAATTAGAAGAAAATCATAATGGAGAAGAAAAAAGCAAATTAGCAAGAAGACAATATCAAGGAAAGGGCAAATATATAGATGATATATTCAAGAATTAGGGAATTAGACACAACTGGATTATCTCTTTGCAAACAACAAGCAGAGCTCTTTTCTCTTGCTTCTAATAATATTGCGTGTGGTTCATCATATTTTGCTCGTAAATATTTTAATTCATCCTATGCCCTAGAATTTGATAATTTAGCAATATTGAGAAGCTCATCCACGAACGAAGGATATATGAATGAATTTTTAGATCACCATTATGAGAATAAAGGTATTAGATATCCAAGCGACGTTATGCATTGGATTGGTTTTATTTATCGATATTGGTCTTATACTAGAGATGTATCTAGCAAACAACTATATAAGAGATACCCTCTTAGTGAGTTGATAAAATATTATAACCTATATCATTCTGTGGATCCGGAAATAGTTATTGAAACAATTAAAGCTGAGGATAATGATATAGACTATTATCAAAAAGCTAAATCCTTTCATGAACAATGGAAGAAAGAGCACAAACAATAATGTTGCTTTGTCAAATATTTTACATTGTAATTTTTAATCAATTCTTACCTTTATAGCATATATTTAATCAAAATTAAAAAAATCACCACACTTTCGCGGTGATTTTCTAATTTCTGTAGGTTTATCTCCTTAATTTAAGATATTCTTCATAAGGAATATTTTCATGAACTGTTTGGAAAGTAGCAAGCCATCCAGGTGTATGCTCTGTCGATGTAGATGAGCCCCCATAGCCATAATATGAAAATGGGTGATCGTTTTCTACTTCTCGATAACTATCTTTTATAAACCCAGATTTAATTGTGCCTTCTAAATAGATATCTTTAATGCCTATAAAGGCTTGAGCACCCACTTCTTCCACTCCATCAGGCAAATATATGCTTGGGATATTTATACCGCTGAAGGCCTCAGCTTTAATTCTTTTTAAAGATTTCGGTAATTTAATATCTTTGATATGGGAATGGGCAAATGCTTCTTTTCCTATTTCTATAATGCCTTCATTTAAAATTACTTCTTCTAAGTTATTATTTGCAAACGCTCCTGGACCAATTATTTGCGTTTTAGGAGAAACACGATAAGACTTCAATTTGATATTTATTGGCACAAATATGAGGGTTTTGAAATCTTTTGAATATAATGCACCATATTCATCACTGGCAAAGTTAGGGTTATCTTTATCGCATGTAATCTTAGCGAGATTCTTAATGTTATTAAAAACACTGCTTTTTAAATCAGCAACACTTCTACCTAGATGTATTTCTTCTAAATTAACGCACCCACTGGTAAAGCAAATTTCTATTGTTTTAACATTATTAGAAATAATGATCTTTTTTAAAGATGTACAATATTCAAAAGTATGGTATTTAATGAAAGTGACATCTTCTGGAATTGTGACAATTTGATCATTTCCTTCATAGGAAGATAAGTAGCCATTATTTATTTTAAAATTCGTATCCATAATTTGTTTTCTTATTTAGTTTATCTTATTAAGTGTCGTTTGTGCCACATTATTTTATAATACATTTTTAATATTTGATTCTTATAGCCCAAGTTCTTCCATCTTATTTATGATTCCTTGTCTTTCTCTTTTAGAAAGCGGCATTGAATAGATATATACTTCATTAGAAGGTGTTATTTCATATATCTCCCCTAATAAATAAAAATATAGATAATCAAATTGTCTTTTATATAAAGGATATTTATTCTTAATTTCTGTTATATCAAGAAGAAGTTTTTCATCATTATCTTCTTCATAATATTTTGAAAATACAAAGCAAAAATATATAGATGAATCACTCTTCTTGCTATATCGATAAGCGTTAGCGTTGGCTTTTTCAAATTTCTCTAATATTTTTATGGAATCATCTAAAAAAATAGCATCTCCTTTAAGCCCAATAGAATAAGAATCATCAACGAAATCATATTCACCTAAATCACCAATATATTTAGGGTTTTTAAATTCCTCATTCTTATATAATTTGTAATATAATCTTTGAGCTAAAAATGAATAATATATGGGGTTTTCATATCTCATTTTAGATTCACCGCTATTTTTGTCTTCGTTTTTGCGGTGCTTATTTCTTGATAGATTGTAAAGTCGTTTACACCGCATAATAGCTTCGCTTTCATCCAATTGATGGAGTGTATAATAATTTTTCAATCCTTCATTTGGAGGAAGAAATTTAACAATACTCTTTGATGATTCCCCTGTTAGGAAGTGCAATTTAGAATAGAAAAATCCTAGCCATTCAACAGCGGCTTTACTTATTGTCTCTTTATTTACTTTATTAATGTTGTTATACTCACTAACAATCTCTTCAAATATTCTTTCCGCTGGTTGATTATGCCAACTCGTATATTTCTTATCCATTTCTTTTCTAAGACCGCTCTTCATATAAAAAGAAATAAAATCATTTATTTGATAATGATTGTTGTAGGCGAAAAGGAAGATATCTTTTTGTATATTGTTTATGTGATTTTCAAAATAAAGGTTTCTTTCCATATTCTTTTACCAATTCAGAAAACTTCTTTCCATTATCGCTTTGTTTATTAATTGCTTCAGCATGTTTGGCTGCGCTTTGGGTGGTCTCAAATGCATATTCTCTAACTAGATTTCTCAATCCATTATCAAGACACATATAGGTAATTTCGCACTTTAAATTTGAGAGGGCTTTTGGCGTTTTTAAGCAATATTAATCACCTACATTTAATTGAGTTAGACATTTAATTAATTGTCCATAAGAAATCATATTGTTAAAAAAATTATCTATCGATATGGCCATTTTATCATCGGCGGTAGGTCCTAATATTACATCGTATCCGTGATTAATTACTTTTCTAATTTGTCTTAATAAGGCGGCATTTTCAGGAATATCCGGTATTTTCTTACGATTATAAGCGATGAAAAAGACCCATCTAATATCTCTTAATTCTAAACATTCTAGACCATCAAGAGAAAAGGAAAATTTATATACTCTATCCTTGCCTTCATCTTCCGCGGCTACAAAAGTTGAAGATTGCTTAAAAGCAGTTCCTAGATAAAAGCCATAGCCAAAATCTAAAGTTTTGCCTTTATTTCTTTCTAGATCAATATCCCCTTCAATTCCTTGTCTTGATCCGTGATAGAATCCAGATGGAAAGTAATTGAAAATATAATCATAGATGTCTTTATATTCTATATTAGCAAGTGAATCTTTTAGCGATAATATCTTACGTATCCAACAAGTGATTTATTACTTAAATATAATGAAACCGCGCCTTCTGAGCATTGCAAATATTTTGCA
>CAJOOD010000161.1 GCA_905236085.1 uncultured Bacilli bacterium | reverse complement strand
TTCTTATTCTAAAAGAATATATGTTGGAGGAATAAAAATAATCAAATCCTATTTAGAAAGAGAAAACATATATTCTAGCGATGGATTATTAATCCAAACTTATCATGACGGAATTAAAGAAGAATATACTTATAAGGAAGATTATGAAAGCAAGGTTATCAGTTATATTGAATCTAAAAATAAATATTCTTTCAATCTTCAAACTGGACTTAGTAATGGAGGTGGAAGCCACACTTATATATCTTCTATTTATGATAATTATTACCATACCACCCAAGAAGCTGGCATTAAAAAGGTCAGCAATATTAAAGAATATCAAATTCATAATTTAAGAAATGTTTCTTATTATGAGAAAATCGCAGGAGTGGAATATTTAAAAAAGAGCAAGGATAATAACGATAATATCATTTCTTTTAATCATGATATCTATATTCAAAAAGAGACATCCTCTAATTTGAATTTTAATACCTATCAATCCTCTTGCTACTTTAATAATAAAGGAAATATCGACTCTATTAATTTAAACAATAATGAAACAAATCAATATCAATATACGAATAACAATTATACCCAAAAGGCTAATAAGATTATTAACACCTCTAAAGATTCGTCAAATACTTATATGCCTGGTTTTACTTATTCATATGATCTTATTTATAATGATGAAATATTAAAAAGAGTAAACCTTATTTCAAATAACCTTACCTATGCCTTAAGCGAATACGGATATGATTATGAAGATAATAACATCTATCCTAAGCACCTCATATCTAAAAAATATGGCAATAATACTTTCTTATTCACTTATGATGAAGATAAGATTATTAACATTAAATATAACAACAATATTATATTTTCTTTTACCTATGATGAGTTAAATCGTCATATTGATGAAAAGGAATCTGGCCCTTTATCAATTAAACATTATACCTATGATAAATATGATAATTTAACCACTTGTTTTATAACCGGACTTCATGTTTCTTATTATTATGATGGTTATGATAATAATACCTTTATCTCTTATTCATATAGTAATAGCGATACATTAATTAAAGAGATATCTAATCCATCTCCTTATCCAAGTGTTAAATATCTGATGAGGAAATTAGAAGGATTATTATCTATTGCTCTAGCTAGCTATATTCATAAAATTGATGAAAATAATGTAAGATTAGATGCTTATCATCAAGAAGATAATCTAGATATAAATCATCGTGATATGAATATTAATTCTAATTCTCAATTAGTTGATGTAGTGGATGATATTATTTGCTTGAATCTAACATCTTCTTTATCTAATCAAGCTATACTCCCTAAATATTATATTGGAGAATGGCAAAACAAAATAGAAGTGGGCTTACTTTTAAGACCTCTTCCTCAATTAGAAGAGGAAAGCAATGGAAGAACCGTATTACAAATATTAAATTCAACTTATGCGGATTCTTATCAAAGCAGTACCTCGTGGTCTATTAGGTTTTATTTGCTTAGGAATAGCGATACTATATCTAGATTAGTGATAGAATTTCAGCATGGAACTGATAAATACTATATTAACAACATCAACTGCGATATCATCGCGAATGAATATCAATTATTAAGGCTGCGTGTTGATTATTCTAACAAAATAATCTATATCAGTTTGAATAATAATGACTTTACCTCTTATCCAGTGCCCTCAGACGTATATTTAGGATGGGAACTTTTTAAATATCTTAGTGTTGGTGAAGATAGTCTTGGCTCAAATAAATTTATCGGTGCGTTAGCTTTGCCTTATTTCACCCTTGCTAATGATTATCTTATAGGTAATGAAGAAAATACATTTTTAAATATTATCGATGCCATATTAAATCATCATAATTTTGATGATGTATTTGATATTAATAATGTTAATGAATTCTCCAAAGCTAAACCCTCAAGTGGTCTATTATTCCCATTAGATGGCAATTATGATAATTTAAACGGAACCTCTTTTGATACTATATATGATGGCGATGTGTCTGATTTTATATATTCCAAAGATATTAATTCTTATGTTTATAAATCATCTTTAGGCGCTTCTTTATCGCTTAAAAACTATCTACCCGGAGAAAGAGGAAGCATATCTATATTAATAAAAGGAAACGATGAAACTAAATTACATCAAAAAGACAAGAGATATATATTTGATATCGATGATGGCTATTTAGTGGCTTATATTAATTCTAGCAATTATCTATGCTTCCTTAATTTTAAAAATGGAGTTAGCAATTCCTTATCAACCAACATCTTAATTGATGATAACACTTTTAAAAGATTATCTATTTCTTATGTTAGAACTGGTTCATCAACTTTAAGCATCTATGTTTCATATGATAACAACACATATTCTTCGACCTTAAATATGGCTTATATCACCTCATCTAATTTAGATACATTCTTCTTTACTAATAAATTAAGAACATATCCATTTATGGGAAGAGCGGTAAGACTATATTTATCTCCAACATATATTAATTTAGCTAATCTTGCTTCCTTAACTGATATAGATGACAACATATTATCAATAAGTAATCAATATGATTATTTTTCTCGTCTAAGTGTCGATGACATTTATTATAATTCATCCTCGATTTTGAAGCATGAATACAAATATAAAAATATCACCAATCCTAGAGAAGGACTACCTATAGCAGGAGAGACATCATATATCATTAATAAAGATATATTTACCTATAATAATACAAGCAATAATATTACCTATGCCTATAATGATTCAAATAAGATAACTCAGATAACTAATGGGCTTATAAATAAAACATATAACTATACATATAATTCTAAAGGTTATTTAACAGATTGTATTTCCAGCGATAATCTTGAATCTTATCATTATACCTACGATAATAAAGGTAATATGTTAACTAGAAGTCTTAATAACATAATAAGCGATGGATTTACTTATGATGATATGTCTAGATTAATGTTACGCATTAATAATAGAGATAGATATATTTTTAATTACGATAATAAC
>CAJOOD010000160.1 GCA_905236085.1 uncultured Bacilli bacterium | reverse complement strand
CCTGCCACTAATCCAGTTAAAAGCGTTTCAGCGTTAAACACGGATGAAATGTTATGTTTTGAAGCCCCAATACTACGCAAAACGCCAATTTCTTTTGTTCTTTCTAACACTGATACATAGGTAATAATCGCTATCATGATAGATGAAACAACTAAAGAAATAGATACAAAGGCGATTAAAACATAAGTAACCGCATCAACAATAATTTGTACCGAATCCATTAATACGGCGATATTATCGGTAATAGTTATCTTATATTTTTCATCTACTGAGGCATTATATTCATTAATCAATTCCTTGATTTTATTTTTAGCTTCAAATGATTTTGGATAGAAAATAATTCTTACTGGATTAGTTTCATCGACATAACCAAGAGTGTTTAATGTATTGGCGTATGATTCTGTTTTAGTGGCATCAAAAGCATTGCCTGTTAAAACATTATAATCGGGATTTTGAAGTTGATCATAGATTCCTTGATGATTGGTGTATGGTAAATCAGTAGGATTTTCTCCTTGTAAAGCGAGGTAATCAAATAAGGCTTTGCTATAGCCAATGGCACCGCTGAAGGAGGTAGCGGTAACACCTTGTTTTTGTCTGATGATACCCACTACTTTTATTTCAAGAGCGTCATTTATCAAATTTCTTTTCTCGGTATTATAATCATATCTATATTTATAGCCTAGGCTAACTGAGCCATCTTCAATTTTGTCATACATCTCGTTTTGAGTCATAATTTTAAATGATAAATTAAGGAAATCATTCAAATTTCCAGAAAAAGAGGTCGCTTTTGCAGGCTTTGGCAAATCTTCAATGATTCCGTTATTTAAAGCGTAAGCCATCTGAGAAATCATATATGATGGATCTTTAATGCCTAGACCAAAGAGGAATAAATCGGATATACGATTATATTGGTCAACTCGTAAAACCACTTCATCATATTTTTGAGGCATGCGACCTTTAATAACATCAAATTGTTCATTGATTAAATCTTGATTATCTATTAATTGAGTAAAGGCATTTAGACCATAGGATGAGAAATAACTTCTAATGCTTCTTACTACTGATGGGAAATAGGCCTGATATTGAGCATTCATTTCACTTGATAATGGTTCACCTGATTCAGTTCTATATGTTTTAGCATCAAACATATACATATCACTTGAATTAATTGGCATCAACCTTTGATAATTATCATATATATTTCCATCAAATCCACGATAGGTAAAGAATGATAATTCTGTATCATAGGTATATTCGATGGAATTACAATACTTCATATATTCTTTCTTAACTTCTGGTTGTTCTAAATAGGCTTTAAACATTTCGGTATCGTTATATGAAACATTAGATAATTTTTCTAAGATATTAGTAACTGTAGAATTTTCACTAACTTCATCAGAAGTAGGATATTTTTCTCCAGCAGTACTACCATTACCACCAAAAATGGATGTTAAATCCGGAGTGGATACCTTAGTTATAGTCATCGGATAAGATGATAAGGTGTTAGATTGTATGTCTCCAATATAATTATGGAAGGCATCGGAGACTGATAGAATTAAGGCAATACCAATGATACCGATAGAAGCTGCAAAAGAAACTAGGAAGGTTCTACCTTTTTTAGCCATTAGGTTTCTAAATGATAGACCTAAAGAAGTAGCAAATGACATAGAACTTCTTTCTTTTTTGCCTTTATTTATTGTTTTGACCTTACTGGCTTTATGAGCGTTTAATTCTTCTAAAGTTTCGCCATTATATGGATTGGAATCAAAAGTTAATATTCCATCTTCCATATTGATAATTCTATTTGCGTATTCATAGGCTAAATCTGGATTATGAGTAACCATGATAACTAATCTATCTTTGGCTACTTCTTTTAATAAATCCATGATTTGGACAGAAGTTTTAGAATCAAGAGCACCGGTAGGTTCATCAGCAAGAAGAACTTCTGGATTATTGACTAAGGCTCTAGCGATAGCCACTCTTTGCATCTGACCACCAGATAATTGATTAGGTTTTTTATTAGCTTTATCTTTAAGCCCCACTGTTTCAAGAGCGGTTAGTGCTCTTTTTCTTCTTTCTTGTTTGCTAACACCAGATATGGTTAAAGCGAGTTCAACATTAGCTAAAACTGAGATATGACCGATTAAATTATAGGCTTGAAATACGAAACCGATAGAGTGGTTACGATATGTATCCCAATCTCTATCGTTATAATTTTTGGTAGATTTACCTTCAATAATTAAATCACCGCTTGTGTAGCGATCTAGTCCACCAATAATGTTTAATAATGTGGTTTTACCACATCCTGATGGTCCTAATATGGCGACAAATTCATTCCTACGGAAATTAACGTCCACGCCTTTTAAAGCGTGGACGATTTCATCACTCATAACATAATCTTTTTTAATGTCTCGTAATTTTAGCATGAAATCTCTTTTCTTTTATTTGGGTAGTTTGGTTAATTTCCATTCCCAGTTAGGTGAACCAACTGTACCTGGAGTATTAAATCTAACAGAATTATCTAATAATAGATAATCAGTTAAAGGAATGATGTTTAATCTTGCCGGTTTATTTAAGGCATATTCTAAGAATTGTGGTAATAATTCTTTATTTGGATCAGCGTGGATATTCCATGCGATAACGCCTCTTTCATGATCTGATAATGATTCAAACCAAGATCTTAATGTTTCATTATCATGAGTACCACTATAGACTACCATGTCACCATTGTCTCTAAAATTATTATCAAATGTGGTGAATTGTAACACATTCATACCTGGGAAGTGATAATGATCTCTTAAATCATATACTTCTTGAGTCATAAATCCGAGGTCTTCGGCGATTATTTTCGCACCTGGAAGTTGTCTAAATAATTCATCAAAGATTTCATAACCTGGAGTTAGTACCCATTCCCCTATTTTAGCGTCTTTCGCGCCACCTGGGATGGAATAATAAGAATAGAACGCTCTAAAGTGGTCGAGTCTTAAGACATCGCATAATTTAAAGACTGATTTGATTCTATTGATTAAGAAGGAATAATTATCTTCTTTTAATTTATCGAAGTTATATGTTGGATTGCCCCATAATTGACCGGTTTCTGAGAAGGCATCTGGTGGACAACCAGCAATTTTGGTTGGAATAAAATTATCATCGAGATTGAAATATTTTCTATTAATCCAACAATCTGTAGATGAATAGCCGACATAGAATGGAATATCACCGATGATGGAGACATCTTTCTTATGGGCATAATTCATTAATTTATTCCATTGTTTATAAGCAATGAATTGAGTAAATACTAAATATGGTACTTCGTCTTTATATGTTGTTGGATATGTTTTATGTTTATCAAAATAGAATTTTTCTTCTTTTGGCCATTCATTCCATGGTTTTTTGTCATTCTTATTCCAGAAAATCATAAATGTCGCGTATTTAATAACCCAAGGATTTTCTTCCATGAATCTCTTTAATCCGCGTGGCCTTTTGGTGATAAAGGCTTTATAAGCTTTTCTTAATACTTTTTCTTTGAATTCGCCTGCTTTTTCATAACGGGCTATTTTGCTATTTGCTGCGTATTTATCTAATTTGGTAATCCAACCCTCTTTCTTTAAATAATCCAAACAGATGTAACGGTATTCAATAGCTTCAGAACATGTGGTCGTATATGGTGACCAGCCAGGACCTAATGGATTAATTGGTAAGATTTGCCAATAATTAAAACCATGATCGCTTAAAAAATCGATAAAGCGGTATGCCGCATCGCCAAAATCACCAATACCATGGTTTCCAGGTAAAGATGAAATCGCTAATAAAATTCCTTTGTTTTTCATATTATTTATAATAATAGAAAATCAATTTATTTCCTAGATTTATATTTATTTTTTTAGACAGTGTCTTACTTATTGAAATCTTTTTTAAGAATACTTAATTGTTTTAATATCCCTTCTTTGTGTTTTTTGGGGTCATCAATTTGGTTTTTTATGCCTTTGATGTGAAGATAGGAATATATAGTCGCTAATGTCATTGATAATAAGGCTGGAAGCCCTAACACAAAATATAAATAGATTGGGAAGTTAGGTTTTAAAGTTAAGGCTAGAACTAATAAAATTGTTAATAATATTATTGCAATCGCGGTAAAAAGAACTAACGGCCAAATTTTAGGTTTTGCTTCGAAGAAATATTGTTTTTCTAATTTTTTTAATTCTTTGATATATGCTTTATCGCTATCATCACGAGTAAAATGCAAAATTAAATAATCTGATTCTCCATTTTCTATCTTTTCTAAATGATAATCGAATAAGGCCATTTCATATATCATTTGGTCTTTAAGTGACATTTCTATTTTTTTAATAATCGTTTCCATATATTCATTATTTTACCTAGTAAATGTGACAAATAAAGAAAAAAGTAAAGGATTTTTAAAAATAAGTCTATATAATAGTTATGGTTATGAAAAAGAAATTATTATCTAAAGATTTAATCGCTATGTCATTATATGAACTGCTATATAAGGGTATACCTTTGGAGAAGATTAGCGTGACTGAATTATGTCAAAAAGCTAATGTTTCTAGGATGTCTTTTTACCGCACATTTAATAATGTTCAAGATGTTATTATTTCTTATTGCGACGATAGATTTGAAGAATTTTTTAAGATAATTTCTGTAAAAAAGTTGGATATTGAACAACTCATTTATGAAATATTTGCTTTTATAAAAAGATATAAGAGACAATTTATTCTCTTATCTAATAATAATCTTCAAACGATGCTCATAGACCAGCTATATTATTATGTTAAATATGTCGCTAATACGATTGCGCCAAAAGCTGATTCAAAAGTCGAAGTTATCGCTAAAAACAAATTCTTTAATGCCTTTGTTTCTGGTGGCTTATATATGATTATCGATCAATGGACTAAGAATCAGATGGAAGAATCCGTTGAAGAAGTAACGCAAGAAATCTTTGAGATGTTTAATTATTTCAAAAATTAAAAGGCAAAAGGCCTTTTTTGTTAATCTGAATAATCTAAATCTATAATAATGTAGAATTCATATTGAGGATATAATTCTTTCGCAGCTTGATAGGCTTGTTTTTGTAATAATTCAATATCCTTGAATTTGAAGTCTCTAACGACATCTAATGAGACAACATTATTTTCTTTATCGATATTAAATCCATGCACTTGTAAGACACCATCAAGTCTTAATATAGCATTAGAGATGTCAGATCTTAGTTTAACTAATTCCTTGTCTGTAGTATTAATAGCGTATATACCTACGGTAACGATAATTTGGTATTTTTCATAGCAAAACCCCGCTATTTTGCGCGATAATTTATCAATTTCTTCCGCGGTGAGGTTTTGATCAATCTCCACATGAAGAGAACCAATTAATTTTTCTGGGCCAAAATTATCAAGATATAAATCATATACGCCATAAACTTCATCAAATGCATTAACTAATTCTTTTTTAATGCGATGTGATAATTCTTTATCAATTCTTTTTCCTAAGATGTTAGAGAATGTGGAGAATAACATTTCTAACCCAGCTTTAAGGATGAATATAGAAATTAATATGCCTAGATACCCATCGATATTTACACCAGCAGTAAGGGCAACAATAATGCCTATAATTGTGGAGAAGGAAATAAGTGCATCAAATAAAGCATCTTTTCCACTTCCAGTTAAGGCATCGCTTTGATATTTTTTGCCTCTTCTATATGTAAATAAACCAAGGATTATTTTAGCCACAACGGCGTTAGAGATTAAAACAATAGAAATTACAGAATAATTAGTATCGCTAGGAGTGATAATTTTATTGATAGATTCTATCATTGATGTCACACCAGCGGCGATAATAATCGCAGCAATTATCATCGCTGTGATATATTCAATTCTTCCGTGTCCTAACGGATGTTTTTTATCAGGTGCTCTATTAGCTAATTTGGTACCAATGATAGTGATTAATGAGGACAAAGCATCAGATAAGTTATTTACAGCATCAAGAATGATAGATATGGAATTAGCAAGTAATCCAACAATGGCTTTTAATGCCACTAAACCGAGATTAGTTCCAATGCCAATAAATCCGGTTTGCATGATGACGTAATTTCTTGTTCTTTCTTTTTTCATAGTTCTATACCTAATATTTTATATAAGACTCTATATAATTCTTGTCCTTCTTCAATACTTATGTTGCTATAAGACGCCACTTCAAAAGGAATATGTTTAACTTTCTCTTTTAGTTCACAACCTTTATCTAGTAGTTTTATCATGGTGATTCTTTCATCATCTTTATTTCTATATCTTTTGATATATTTCTCCCCTTCTAATTTCTTTAATAAAGGAGTCAATGTTCCTGAATCTAGAAATAATTTGTCTGATAATTCTCCTACACTTATCACTGGCTTTTCCCATAATACCATAAATGTGATGTATTGAGTATAAGTTAATCCCAATTCTTTTAATAAAGGTGTATATTGAGAAATTATCTTTCTAGAAGCAGCATATAAAGGGAAACAGATTTGATTATCTAGTTTTAAGGCGTTATCAAAATCTTTTTTTGATAGTGATTCTAATGATATGTTAATCTTTTTCTCATCCATTTTTTTATAATAAGCCTTTAATTTCTTTTTCTACTTTTTTCATAGAATAGGTGGGTTCAAATCTATCAACTACATTACCTTGACGGTCCACGAGGAACTTGGTGAAATTCCATTTGATTTCTGGATTATTTTTATAATCTGGATCGCTCTTTTTAAGCATCGCAGACATAGCTAAACCCATAGGAGTCTTATCAAAACCTTTAAAACCTTGCTGAGATTTTAAATATTTATATAGTTCTAATTGATTTTCACCATTGACATCAGATTTTTTGAATTGATCAAATTTGGTGCTGAATTTTAAAGTGCAGAATTCATGAATTTCTTCATCATTGCCTGGTGTTTGATTAGCAAATTGATTGCAAGGAATATCAATAATTTCTAAACCTTGTTCATGATATTTTTCAAATAATGCTTCTAAATCATCATATTGAGGGGTAAATCCGCATCCGGTCGCGGTATTGACGATAAGTAGAACTTTGCCTTCATAATCTTTTAATGAGACTTCTTCTCCGCTTCTTTTAATTAATTTGTAATCATAAATTGACATAAATCTTTCCTCCAATTTTATACAATTCAATTTTATCAAATCTATTTTTATATGCAAGACCTTTTTATCTCAATTGTTAAATCGTTTATTTATTAAAGATACTTAAAGAATAAGTTAATTAAAAATTGTTACTTTATCTTCAATTTAGATAGAGCAAGGCATGAGCTCGATATTTTGCTTTACAAGTGTAACATATAAGCCAAAGGGTGTCCCTTTGCTCTCCGCCTGTCCACCAAAATAAAACCCAGAACTTACGTTCCAGGTATTTATTCTAGATGTCTTTATATACCCATTTTGATACAAGGAACCGTTTTTGCTTTAGTGGAACCGTTTTTGATTCGACGGAACCGATGTCTTATTTCAAATCTTTTTGAGCATCAAAGCCATTTAGGTGTTGTTATTGTTCCACTGGAACTTGATTTGCTATTT
>CAJOOD010000159.1 GCA_905236085.1 uncultured Bacilli bacterium | reverse complement strand
TTATTATTTGTGTTGCTTAATTCATAATCTCCTGGAGTTGCGGATGTACAAACAACTTGAGGGAGCATGTTTTCAAATTCCTCAAAATTCAATGGTCTATTGTCTAAAGCTGAAGGTAATCTAAAACCATATTCCACAAGGGTGGTTTTTCTTGATCTATCGCCGTTATACATACCACGAACTTGTGGGAAGGTGGCATGAGACTCATCCACGACCATCAAGAAGTCATCAGGGAAATAATCTAATAAGCAGAAAGGTTTTTCTCCTTCTTTTCTACCATCTATATGACGGGAATAATTTTCAATACCAGGACAGATGCCAAATTCCATTAACGATTCCACATCATGATTAGTTCTTAATTCTAATCTTTCCGCCTCTAATAATTTGCCTTCACCTTTAAAATATGCTAAGCGGTCCGCTAGTTCGGCCTTAATTCTTTCGCAAGCCTTAGTTACTCTATCTCGAGTAGAGGCATGATCATAAGCCGGATAAATAGGATATGAATGATAAGTATGTAAAACTTCTCCGGTTAGATGATTAACCGTACAAATCTTTTCTATTTCATCGCCAAAGGTATCAATTCTAATTAATTCATTGCCTTCATAGGTCATCGGATAAATTTCAATGATATCCCCATTAACTCTAAAACAACCTGGAGTTAAATCCATTTGATTTCTTTGATATTGGGCGTCCACTAATTTAGCAAACAATTCTTTTCTATTGATTTCTTGCCCCACGATTAATTCAAATACTAAATGTTGATATTCTTCTGGATCAGTCAAACCATATATCGCTGCGACTGAGGCTACAATAATAGTATCTTTTCTAGATAATACAGCATTAATCGCCGAAGTTCTCATCATCTCGATTTCATCATTCATCACTGCGTTCTTATCAATATATGTATCAGTTTTAGGAATATAGGCTTCAGGTTGATAAAAATCGAAATTAGAAACAAAATATTCCACTCTATTATTTGGAAATAATTCTCTAAATTCAGAATATAATTGACCAGCAAGAGTTTTATTATGAACCATGACTAGAGTTGGTTTTTGTACCTGCTCAATAACATTAGCAATAGTAAATGTTTTACCAGTTCCAGTTGCCCCTAAAAGAACTTGGAATTTTTTATTATCTTTAATTCCTTGCACTAATTGTTTGATGGCCTCTGGCTGATCACCTGTGGGTTTATAATTGGAAACTATTTGAAATTTCTTATCATTTTCCATGCAAAACCCCTATTTTTTATTAGTTTTCTTATTTTTATAGATATTGTAATGATTTTTAAATCCTTCACCAAATGTCGCAGATGTTTGCGTATATGTGATAAAGGCTTTGTCATCAATTTCAGCGACTTTTCTTTTAAATATTTCGTATTGAGTTCTATCCATTACTACACGTAAGACAATTCTTTTATCGCCTTGATAGCCACCTTTTGCTTCTATAATAGTGGCGCCTCTTTCTAATTCATCTTGAGCAAAGCGAGATATCTCTTCCCATTTTTCAGAAATGATATCGGCTTGATATGAAGATTGAGAGCCAATATAAATGAATTCAATTAACAAAGCGGTGACAAAGGCGGATATAATACCCGCTAGACAGCTGATTAACATTTCATTTTCTCTTGGGACAAGGGCAAAGATACCAGTTAAGACGATTAAGCCATCAACGATAAATGAGGCTGCTGATTCTTTAATATGTAGATATTTATCCATTAGAAATGTTAGAACATCAACTCCACCAGTAGAACCACCACCAACGAAAGTAATAGCGACACCAAATCCAACAAATACTCCACCGAATAAACCCGCTAATAAGTAGTTACCAGCAGTAGGACCATTCGCCGCAGTGGCTAATAAATTACCAATCCAGTTGATACCATCAGAAATGCCAGGTACTAAAGTAAATAAAGCATTAGCAACAGGGAAAGCAATCGTAGCCACTAAAGTTTTATAAGCAAATTCTTTACCGATAAATATTCTTCCTAAGAACCACAAAACAACAGAAGCAATGGCAACAAAAATATTATAAGCAATGGTTTTATATTCTGCTGGAGAGAAATATCTAATGATAATACCAATTCCACTTAATCCACCAGCGTTGATATCTAATGGAACAAGAAAGGCAACATTACCAAAAGAAACAACAAAAGAACCGAGAATAACAATAAATATTTTTACGACAAATAATATTTTATCTCTTCTTTTTAAATCCTTAAATTTAGCCACGGTTTTTAGCCTCCATTTCTAAATAAGCATCAATAAAGCCATCAATTTCTCCATCCATTACTTTACTAACGTCTACTGCTTCATAATTAGTTCTATTATCTTTTACTAGAGTATATGGGCAAAATACATATGATCTAACTTGTGAACCCCATTCAATGTTATTCTTTTCGCCAACGATGGATTTTAATTCTTTATCTCTTTTCTCTAATTCTAATTCATATAGACGAGACTTCAACATATTCATCGCGGTTTCTTTATTTTGCATTTGGCTTCTTTCCACTTGGCAAGAAACTACAATACCAGTTGGTAAATGAGTAATTCTAACCGCTGATTCGGTCTTATTAACGTTTTGTCCACCGGCGCCTTGAGAATGATAGGTATCAATTCTTAAATCTGATTCATTGATACTAACACCTTCAACATCTTTAAATTCTGGTGTTACATTAACCGAGGCAAAGGATGTATGTCTTCTTTTATTCGCATCAAATGGAGATATTCTTACTAATCGATGAACACCTTTTTCACCTTTAAATAATCCATAAGCATGTTTACCGCTGACTCGAAATAAAACAGATTTTAGTCCCGCTTCATCACCGGCTTGATAATCCATTATTTCACATTTAAGGCGATGCATTTCACAATATCGATTATACATTCTTAAAAGCATCTCTGCCCAATCTTGAGCTTCTGTTCCTCCGGCCCCTGGATGGATATCAATAATCGCGGCTAAAGAATCATATTTCCCAGAAAATAATAAGGAATGCCTAAATTCTTTGGCTTCCTTTTTAATGTCTTTAAAAGAAGACTCTATTTCTTCAAAAAGAGAATCATCTTCTAAGGCGATTAATTCTTTTAAATCATTGCAATTCGCAATTATTTTTTCAAATTCTTCAACAATTTCTTTCTTTTTATTAAGATTGTTAACCACTTCTAAAGCAGCTTTATTATCTTGCCAAAAATCTTCAGCCTGGCTTTTGGCTTCTAATTCTTTGATTTCGTCTTTTAATTTAGGTATGTCAAAGAGAGTGCCCGAGTTGTAGGGTTTGCTCTACAACAGCACATAACTCATTTTCAATTTGAGTCATGTCTTTCATTATTGTTTATCTCCCTCTGATTTATTCTCATTAGGTTCAGCTTTTGGAGCTTCTTTATTAGAGGCAGGCTCTTTTACTTCTGCTTCTTTAGTTTCTGTTGGAGCTTCTTCTACTGGTTTACGTTCAATCTTAACATTAACTAAATTTAAGACAGCATCAACAGAAGAGATGTCTAACATTTCTCTAAATAATTGATAGCCTTCGTTAACATAGTCTTGTAAAGGATTAACATTAGCGTAGCTTCTTAAGAAGATACCTTCTCTTAATCTAGCCATGGTGTCGATATGTTTGGTCCAGTTTTGGTCAATACATCTTAAGATGAAGGATCTTTCAATCTTATCAGCGAGTTCTTCTGGCCATTCTTTTTTACGTTCGTGATAATAATCTAAAATAACTAAGCCTAAATCTTGTCCGGCTTCATCAGCAGGAGCTTCATCGTAAAGATGCTTTTTAATAGAACCGGCTGGTAAGAATCTTGGTTCAACTTGATTGACTAATAAGTCACCAGAAATCAAATTGGATTCACTTCCTACTGGAATGGCTTTATTGGCTAAGAATAGACCTGCGGTATTAAAGACTTCTTCTACGATTTCAGTGATATCTTCACCTAATAAAATCTTATCTCTCTTACCATAGATGATTTGTCTTTGTTTAGATAAAACATCATCATAATCAAGTAATGTTTTACGAGTATCAAAGTTTTGACCTTCAATACGTTTTTGGGCTTGAGTGATCGTGGATGTAACCGCTCGAGATTCAAGAGCTTCATCACCAAAATGAGCTTCAATCCAATTTCTCATGGTATCCGCGGCGAATCTAACTAATAATGTATCATCAAATGATACATAGAATCTAGAGAATCCTGGATCACCTTGACGACCCGCACGACCTCTTAATTGGTTATCGATACGTCTTGATTCATGTCTTTCAGTACCAAAGACACATAAGCCACCTAAGGCTCTAACTTCATCATCAATCTTAATATCAGTACCACGAC
>CAJOOD010000158.1 GCA_905236085.1 uncultured Bacilli bacterium | reverse complement strand
TTACTTATATCATATTAATGATTAATCAATTAATGAAGATAAGGAATTATGATAATCAGTTAACACATCATTAACATCATCATAATTTTTGTTGATTAATCTAGTAAATAAATTCATAGATATCATTGACCATTCATATGGGAAATAAGTGAAATCTTTAGCCATATGTATTTGGTTAATATCCTCTACTTCATTATGTAATTCCTTATTCGTAGAAACAACAGGATAAGGTAATAAAGGATTATTGCTTAAAATTTGATTAATTCTTTCTTGCCCATCTTTAGATGATAGATATAAAGCTAAATCAAATAAGACCTCTTTTTTATTATTATCAGCGCTCCTAGTAATAGCGATACCTTGGCTATGAATAGAATTAGACCAATGATAAGTCTTTGAATCATAGGTGTAATCCGGCAATGGAGCCATCTTTAAATTATCGTCAAAATATAATTTCATATCTTGATATTGATAATATCCTCCAATAATAGCGCTATAAGAGGAAGAGGGATTATAAAAATCGGTAGATAAGCCTTGATTATTAAATAAATTACTTACCATAATAGCATTATCACTTCCCTCGGTGATATTATCATTAATAGAGGCTAGATTACCTTCAACATCATAAATAAAATCAGTGTCATAGCCGTTTCCATGAAATAAACCAAATAATTCCGCGCCTGATAGATTTGATATATTGATTTTTTTATCTTCCTTTTTAGTGATAAGGCTCGCAAAATCTAAGACATCATCTTCATCATAGATAGAGGAATCATAATATAGATATTCCCCAAAATGATAATTAAGTGGGAAAAGATTTAATTTATTGGTTTTTTTAAATGCCTCTAAGGCTGAAGCGTTGTCTCTAGTTTCTATTTTAGAAACATATGTCTCACTTATTTCTTCAATTAGACCTTGCTTGGCTAGTTTATCAGCAAGTCCATCATAAGTGAGAAATAAATCAGGAATAGAACTAATAGAATTAGATTCAACATCGACTAGATAAGTTACATTTAAATTGTAATCTAAACTAGATGAATAATTATCTATCAAAGATTTGATGACATTTTTAAGAGATTCATTATTTACCGCGATAGATACATTATAGGTATTATTAGTTGATGTAGATGTAGTCTCATCAGCATTATTAGAACAACCTAGAACAGGTAAAATAAGACTTGATAGCAGAATAGACTTAATAATTTTAGTTTTCATGTTAATTTTCTCCTAAGGATTGCCAATTCAATAAATTTGAATTATATGGGTAGAAGTTTGTACTTTCTCCTTGAGTTAAGCCATAATTGCACCCAGGAGTTGCTGTATAGTTGAAATCAATTACCATGTAACTTTTTATCAATGAATATGACATTTGGCTTAATGTCATGTGAGTTGTGTAACCATAATGTGATAAGCCAGAATGGTAATATAAAGTCAAAGCCGATGTATTTACATCAAAATCATAGTCATATGCAATTACAGCATGATTTGTACTAGTTAGCAAACCAGGTTGCGAAATACCTACCAAAACGGGATGACCGATATCAAAATAATTTTTTATGATATTGGCTAAGTAAGTTTGCAATCCATCGTAGTAAGATGGAGAATAACCATAGTAAGTTATTGAATAATCGCTGATGGTAAGACCAACATCATTTTGCAAATAGTAATCTAAGATGCTTTTTCTTTGCTCCATTGTGGTTCCGAAAGCTTGAGATGAAGAAACATTAACATAACCTAAGGTATTTCCAATCTCAATTAATCGAGCCTGCAAAGACTGTTGATGAATTAGCATAGCATAAGTTAGATATAAATTTGCACCAGGATAACTATCGCCATAAATCGAATAAAAACCAGTTGTTGTGAAATCATCATGAAGTATACCAGGTGAACATCGCCTTTCGATTAGATTTTCAGATGAATCTTGTGATGTGACATCAAAATTGGAAGCAACCAAATTGCCATCGAAATAACTATCATAGTAGGATAGAAGCATACCCATCGCTACATAACCACAACTACTATCATAATTCATTCCAAAATTACTGGTTAAATTGTCGTAATAATGTTTTAAATACGTAGAATATGTTGCGGCTCCAGATGATGATAAAGGATAGCCAGATAGCAGGACAGAGTCTCCTTCATTGCCATCTCTAGCATTCGAAAATGAACAAAAAACTGGAGCAACAGATGAGGAAACCAAACAGGACATTAAAAGTTTTAAAGCCGTTGAAAATATTGCCATTTTTTGGCCTCCTAAAGAAATGTTACATCATTCTATATAAATTTTCATAACATTTTTAATATGAATTCTTGATAAACAAAATGGCAAAATATGGATATATCAATCATCATTATCATCCATAAATGAGTCATAAGCGGATAATATTCTTTTTGTTGATATATGTGTATAGATCTGGGTTGTAGAGATATTGCTATGACCTAATAAGGCTTGGACTATTCTTAAATCCGCGCCATTTTCAAGAAGGTGAGTAGCAAAGCAGTGTCTAATGGTATGTGGAGATATATTCTCCTCTATTCCCGCGATTAAAGCATATTTTTTAATCTGCTTGAAAAACATCTGTCTAGATAATGGTTCTCCATATTTAGATAGAAATAGATAAGCAGTCTTACTACCTTTATTATGTGACCTCACTTCGCTTATATATTTAGCGACATATTCTCCAGCGAAATCTCCAAATGGGACCTTTCTTTCTTTTTGTCCCTTACCCATGACTGTTAAGATATTTCTTTTTAAATCCACTTGTCCTCTTTTTAGATTTAATAATTCTGATACACGTAAGCCAGAAGCATACATCAGTTCGAGCATGGCTTTATCTCTAATACCAACAGGATCATTTAAATCAGGAGCGTCTAATAAGGCTTCAATTTCTTCAAAAGATAAACAAATAGGAAGATGTTCTGGTCTTTTTGGTGTTTCAATTTTTGGAACATCAAAATTAACCACCCCTTCTCTATTTAAAAAGATAAGAAAACTTCTTATCGATGATATTCTTCTTAAAGCGGTAGATACCGCCTTATCATTTTGTAATTCATAAGATAAGAAATCACTTAAATCATTTTCGTTAAAATCATCAGTATTATCGCTGGATTTAAATTTAGCAAAAATATATATATCATCGATATAAGCTTTCGCGGTTAAAGGAGTTAGTCCCTTTTCAGCGAGTATATATTGATAGAAATTATCCACTGCATCATCAATTTTCATTTCTTCTTATCCCTTATTTCTGAGGCTCTAAATAATAATGGTTTAGATAATCTACGATTTAATTCGTTGATTAATAATTTAGTTCTCGCCTCTTCTTCCATGGCTTCATAATCATAAAATGTCATCTGAATGACTACATCTTTAGGGTCGATGAGATTTTGTAAAGTGATACCCACTAGTCTAAGTTCTCTACCATCATAATGCTTATCTAATAATTTCAAAGCGTAATTAAGCATAACACTTACATCATTCGTCGGATTATCAAAGGTGATAGATTTATTTTGGGTGATAAAATTAGTATCTTTCATCACTAATTGAACAGTCCTACCTAATTTTTCATCTTTTTTCGCTCTTTGAGATACATCTTTCGCTAATTGATATAAGGTATCTTTAATCTCTTCATAATTATTAGTGTCATGCGGTAAGGTGGTCGATGTACCAATAGATTTAACATCTTCAATATTATAAGGATGTATTTCATCATCCCCTTCTCCGTTTACCCAATCTTTAACGGTATAAAAGAATTTACCTAGGATATTTTTTGTGTCTTGATCATCATTATTAACCTTATCCGCGAGTTCACCAATAGTGGTAACACCAACACTTCTAAGTCTAGGTGAAGTCTTTTTACCTATTCCATACATATCTTCAATCTTTAAGGGATAGATTTTATTTCTAAATTCTCTTTTGGATAATATGGTTATACCATTTGGCTTCTTATAATCTGAACCCATCTTGGCTAAGAATTTATTCGTAGCCACCCCAATAGAGCAAAATAATTTAGTTTTTAGAAATAATTTCTTTTGAAAATCTTTAAAAAAGGCAATAGGGTCCTTAACATTTTTTAATATATCGGTAAAATCAGCGTAACATTCATCAATCGAGGCATCCTCAATTAAAGGGGAATATGATTTCACTAATTCTTTAAATTGACGAGATAATTGACCATAAAAAGCAAAATCAGAAGACCTCATGATGAGGTTAGGACATAATTTCTTTGCTTGAAAAGTTGGCATACCAGAATGAACGCCATATTCTCTAGCTTTATAAGAGCAAGTAGAAACAATTCCTCCTCTGCCATCATGGCCCACGGCGACAGGCTTACCCACAAGGGAGGGATCTTTAATTTCTTCACATCTAACGAAGAAATAATTTAAATCGATATGAACGATAATTCGACTCATGAAATAATTATAACAATATTATAAATATTATGTTAACCAAAGACTAATTTTTTAATAGTAATTAAAGAATCTTAAGAATATCTTTAGGAGTTAATTCTAATTTCTCTAATTGTCTAGTGACACTGGCTTGTTCGATAAATTTATCAGGTACAGCCTTGATAATGATTTCTTTTTTATATCCTAATTCATTTAATCTATTCAATAAAGAATAAGCAAAGCCGCTTTTAATGGAATAAGGATTATAGATGATGATTCTATTATAATCTAATAATTCAATTATCTTATCTTCATCCATTGGTTTTTGATATATAGCGTCAATAATAGATACATTATTTCTATCATTTAATAAATCTTTTAATTCATAAGTTAAAGGACCAATAGAAACAATACATGTATCTTTAATATCGCCTTTTAAGGCGTATTGCCACTTACCAAATAAGGCTGGTTCATTAGATTCATAATCTTTAATCGCATCTTTAGGATATCTAATTGCAAAGACTCCTTCTTGATAATTATTCGCGGTTTCTAATAAATCTTTAATCTGATTCTTACAAGAAGCAAAGCACACGACCGTATTAGGTAGATTAAGAATAAGAGATTCATCAAAGATGCCTTGATGAGTTTCTCCATCCGCCCCAACGAGACCGGCATGATCCACTAAGATGGTAGAAGATAGATTCATCCTAGCTAAATCGTGTAATATTTCATCATATCCTCTTTGTAAGAAAGTTGAATACATAGAAATAATTGGATGCATGCCCTCTAAGGCTACACCTGCGGCCATAACAAAGGCATGCTCTTCAGCGATACCGACATCAAAGCATCTCTTAGGATAAGCATTATATATCTTATTTAATTTTGAACCTTGCACTGTCGCTGGGGTGATAAGAATATTCTTATCATCTTTCATGATTTCTAATAATTCATCGGCATAAGCATCCGCCCAAGAACGCTTTGAAGGCGCAAATTCTCCCGTCTCAACGTTAAAAGGTGGTACTCCATGCCATACTCCCACCACATCATTTTCCGCAGGGGCATAACCTTTACCTTTTTTAGTTCTAACGTGAATAACCACTGATTTTAATGACTTCTTAGCCCTCTTAAAGGCTTTATCCATCTCTTTAAAATTATGTCCAGAGATAGGACCGATATAGGTATAACCCATATTATCAAAGAATGTGGTAGGTATTAAGTGATGCTTAATCTTATTCTTAAATCTGGTGAAGAAATCTAAAATCTTGTGTCCTAGTCTAGTTTTATCTAAGAATTTAGACATTCCGTTTTTCATAGACTGATAACCAGATGAAGTCGATATCTTTCTAAAGAATTTCGACATGCCTCCGATAGGATGGTTGATTGACATATCATTATCATTTAAAATAATGATAATTTTGTGTTTACCTTGTGAGGCATTGTTTAATCCTTCAAATGATAGTCCGTTAACAATAGAAGCATCCCCAACAAAAGCGATGATTTCAAAATGTTCATCTTTTAAATCTCTAACTATTGCCATCCCATTAGCCGCGGATATCGCTGTGGAAGAATGGCCGGATTCAAATACATCATATTTAGATTCACTTCTTTTTTGAAATCCTGAGGTCCCTCCTTCTTTTCTTAGATTTTCTAATGAGCGACCGGTTAGCAATTTATAAGCATAAGCTTGATGACCGACATCAAATAATAATTTATCGTTATTAAAATCAAAATTATGACATAAGGAGACGATTAAATCGACATCCCCTAAGGAAGCGGATAGATGACCTCCGTTTTTAGCGACCTTATTGATTATTTCTTCTCTTAAAGCGCTAGAAAGGGCCTCCATCTCCTTAATAGACATATCATTAACAATCTTAGGATCATTAAATGAGGATAAATTGATGTTTATTTCTTCTTTTTTCTTTGCCATATTTCTACTTAAAAACTACTAATTATTTACTTATTTAATGATTTTCTCCACTTTTTCTTTCGCGGAGTCTAATTCTTTTTCTAATTCGGAAATTATCTTCTTCCCCTCTTCATATAAGGCTAAAGAATCATCTAAAGATAGGGTTTGGGAGGATATCTTTTCCACTATTTCATCTAATCTAGTTAATCTTTCTTCAATATTTGGTTTATTTTCCATTCTTGTCTATCTCCTCGATGATACTTCTAATTTTCATATCTTTACTTATAGTAATTATTTCTTCGCCTGGTTTAATATTATCTTTATTGACTACCTTACCATTTTTATCATAGGTTATGGTATAGCCTCTAGATAATATGGCTTGGGGGTTAAGGCTTTCTAGATGTCTTTTCTTAGCCTCTAATAATTCTTTATTCTTATTGATAAGATTTATTATACTCTTGTTTAATGATTCTTTTAAGTCTTTTAAATCATTTTCACTTTGTGAAACTTTTCTTTTTATCGCCTCTTCCATATCAAAGAGCATATTAGTCATTCTTTCTTCTAATTCTCTTTTATCTACAGTAGCGTATTCCGCTGCGCCAGTTGGGGTTGAGGCTCTTTTATCAGCGATTAAATCGATAAGAGTCATATCTATTTCATGGCCTACCGCGGAGATAACTGGACATTTTGATGTCGCTACCGCGCGAACTAGAGTTTCATCATTAAAGGCAGAAAGGTCCTCGCTAGCGCCTCCACCGCGTCCGATGATTAAAGTATCGAGATCATAATTTTGGCTCTTTATAAAGGCTTCTAGGAGCTCTTTAGGGGCATTTTCACCTTGAACGGAGCTCGGGAAGATATATATTTCCACTGGAGGGTATCTTCTTTTAAGGTTATAAACAATGTCTTTAATCGCCGCGGAATTAAGCGCGGTGATAATACCTACTTTATTAGGATAGATGTTTATTTTTCTTTTTCTAGCTTCATCAAATAGACCTTCAGAGGCTAATTTCTTCTTTAATTCTTCTAATTCAATGAGATTTTGTCCTAGTCCTTTTTTCTCTAATTGATAAACTCTTAATGAATAATATCCTTTAGGAACATAAACGGATACGGAGCATATAGCCTTAACTTCATCTCCATTTTTTATCGGCCAGGCTACTTTTTTTAAATAATCAGAAAACATCACACAGCCCACAGATGATTTATCATCGCTTAAAGAAAAATAGGCCGCTCCATTACCAGCGACTTTATAATTAGAAATTTCTCCCTTAACGATTAGATAATGAAGAGCTTCATCGTTTTCTAATTTGTTTTTAATATAATTATTTAACTGGCTAACGCTTATAGATAAGTCCACGTCAATCACTTTAAGGTATTCTCCAATATGGCATTTACAAATTTATAATCTTTGGAATCTAGATATTCTTTAGCTAGTTCCACAGCGACATTTATCACTACTTTCTTATCGACATTACCGACATAATAATAATGTGAATAAGAAAGCATTAATATCGCTCTTTCTATTAAAGCTAATCTCTCCCAAGTCCATTTTCTTAAGTTAGGAACATAAGATTTTTTAATTTCATCGATATGAGCAATCGCGGAAACACTTACTTGTTTGATATATAAATCAACATCATCAAAGTCTTCTCCAGTAGTATCGGAGATAATTTCTTTGATATCAATTTCTTGATTAGATTCGATGAGTATTAAACATTGATAGATGATACTCATAGCGATGGGATGTTGTCTATTTCTTGTCGTTTCCATTGTTATTTACACTTTCTATTGACTCATTTGTAATATTAGAAGCGGTTTGATTATAACCATTTTTATGTGCTCTTTCAATTGCAAACAATTGATAATATGAAATTATTGATAATATGACAAAGAATAAGATGATTGCATGGACTCCAATTAATAGCCAGATTATTTCAAATGGTTCACCTAAGAAATATAAGATGATAATGGTTAAAGTATCTAGAAGATAAAATATCGTTTGTCCATATAAGCAATATTTTCTACCTTGTGAGGCAAATACTGATAAAGCCACTGATAATGCGGAGAATAATATTGCCACTACTAATTCTAATATGAGTAATGAGGTGGTATTTAAAACACCTTCTCCAAATTTATTAAAATCTATAGATGCTGTCTCAAAAAATCTAAATATCATCGAACATATAGCGTAGCATAGACCAAATTGTGAGGTGGTCGATGTTCCTAATTTAGACCAAAATATGGTATTGCTAGAAAAATAATATATCGGAGCCTGGCCTAGACTTGATTGAATAACCGAGACCATAAGTCCGATAACGTTAAAAGCTCCCGCCCAAATAATTATGCGAGAGGATTTAACAAATATTGAATAAGTTCTATTATGAGCTTCTACGTATGTCCTATTTCTTTTTCTTCGTCTTAGACTCATTTTTGATGGTGTCCACTTTGACTTCTATATCATATGGGGCTTGTTCTGTAGTCATGTCCATTGCGCTATGGATTTCACTTTCTAAATCTTCAATAACTGTCGCTGGATCTACTTTTTCATCAACATCAATCGCTAACCAAATATGAGCGACATCATTTTTGATATTAACTCTTACTGGACGATTTAATTTAAATCTTTGATTCTTCTTGAGCTGTTTAGATGATTTTGAAATACCTGGAACATTCTTAATCGCATCGGAAACAAGAGATTCGAAAGCGAGATGAGAGATAGCAATTTTCCCACGGTTTTTTAAATTATCAATGTAAATGTAATCTGACATAATCTTTTCCCTCTAATTCATTATATGAAATTATTGCTAGGTTTGGCAAATCAGTTATTTAATTATTGCTAAAACTTTTTGATATAGAGCATCTAAATCAAAGCCATAATCTTTGATGACCTCTTTATCAGGAGCGGATTCACCAAAGGTGTCTACCCCAATATTATATTTAGCAAATTTAGCCCAGCCGAATGTTGATAACATTTCTATAGATATTCTCTTATCATAATCTAAAGATAAGACGGAATCTTGATATTCTTTATCTTGTTCTAAGAACATCTCTTGAGAAGGCATAGATATAACTCTTACATCAATTCCTTCTTCTTTTAATAATCTTTCCTTGATTTGCGTGGCTAATAATACTTCTGTACCAGTCGCAATTAGCTCAAATTGAGCTTTATTATTTTCTTTTGCTACTACATATGCTCCTTTAGCTAATCCTTTATCAGAACTACCTTTCACCATTGGAGCGTTTTGTCTAGATAAGATTAAGGCTGTTGGTGTATCTTTTGATTTTAAAGCTTCTTTCCAAGCCGCATATGTTTCTCTTATATCACATGGTCTAATGACATGAACATGAGGAATAGAACGGAGCATCGCGAGTTGTTCAATAGGTTGATGAGTTGGTCCATCTTCCCCAACCGCGATGGTATCATGAGAGAATAAATATATAGCGGGGAGCTTAGAAATCGCGGCGATTCTTATCGCTGGTTTTAAATAATCAGCAAATACTAAGAAGCAGCCTCCATAGACTCTTACTCCTCCATGCAATAACATGCCGTTCATCGCACATCCCATGGCAAATTCTCTAATACCCCAGTTGATATTATGACCTTCTCTATGCTCTGAAGTGAAATTAGTTCCTCCATTTAAAGCGGTCATGACGCTACCAGCGACATCCGCGGAACCACCCATGAGATTAGGAACATTAAGAATATAATCATTAAGAGCTTTACCAGATGCTTTACGGGTAGAATTAGTATCATTTTCATCAAAATTAGGCATCTCTAATGGCAGATAATCATCCACAGATAAACCTTTTAAGGATTCAAATCTAATGATATCTTTTTTGTGCTTCTTACTATATTTTTCAACTTCTTCATCATATTTCTTATGAGCTTTTTCACCTCTTAAAGCAAATGTGTTCTTGAAATTATCATATGCTTCTTGAGGAACGGTGAATTCAGGATAATCATAGCCATAAGATTTCTTCGCTTGCTCTCCATCTTCTAAACCTAAAGGAGAACCATGTACTTTATGTGTTCCTTGTTTAGAAGAACCATAACCAATAATTGTAGAAACAATAATTATCGTTGGTTTATCTTTAGATTTCTTAGCTTCAATAATAGCTTTATCAATAGCTTCGACATCATTACCATCACTAACTGTTAAGACATTCCAATTAGAAGCTTCAAATCTCTTTTTAACATCTTCAGAGAATGAATCAGATAATGGTCCATCTAAAGTAACACGATTAGAATCATAGAATAGGACTAATTTATTTAATTTTTGATGACCGGCGAGTGATATAGCTTCTTGGCCTAAGCCTTCTTCTAAGCAACCATCTCCACATAGACAATATGTATAATGATTGGCTAATATATGCCCTTCTTCATATTGCGCGGCCACTGCTTGCTCCGCCATCGCCATACCTACGGCTTGAGCAATACCTTGCCCTAAAGGTCCTGCGGTAGCGTCTACTCCAACAGTAAAACCATATTCAGGGTGACCTGGAGTCTTAGAATGTAATTGACGGAATGATTTAATATCATCAAGAGATAAATCATAGCCAGAAACATGGAGCATGGTATATAAAAGCATAGAAGCATGCCCTGCTGACAAGACAAAACGGTCTCTATTAAACCAAGTTGGGTCTTTTGGATCAGCGATTAAGTGTCTAGTCCATAATGTATAAAGAATAGGCGCGGAGCCTAAAGCCATACCAGGATGGCCTGATTTAGCTTTATTAATTCCATCGATTGCTAAGCTTCTAATCGCTGCGATAGATAATTGGTCTATATTGTTAATTGACATAATTTATCTCCTTTTAGTAGTTTTTTAGTCAATATTTAGTTATTCTTCATCTTTGATGATTAATCCGAGCTCATCTAATTGCTCTTCTGTGACCTTGGTTGGAGCGCCTGACATTGGATCAACACCCGCTAAATTCTTCGGGAAGGCGATAACATCTCTGATATTATCTGTTCCTCCTAATATCATCGCTAATCTATCTAGACCAAAGGCCATACCAGCGTGTGGAGGTGTTCCATATTGTAAAGCATCGACGAAATATCCAAATTTCTCTTTAATTTCATCATCACTTAATCCTAAGATTTCAAAGATCTTCTTTTGCATATCTTGGTTATAGATTCTTAAAGTACCGCCACCAGCTTCATAACCGTTGATAACGATATCATAAGCATAGCTTAATACCTTAGTGGGGTCGGTGTCTAAATATTGGACATCTTCATCTTTTGGTCTAGTAAATGGGTGATGGGTGGCCACTATTTGATTATTTTCAATATCTCTTTCAAACATTGGGAAGTCTACTACCCACAATAAATCATAAGTATTAGGCTTGATGAGATTTAATTCTTTAGCGTATTGATTACGATAAGCACCTAATAAAGATGTGACTCTATTTTTAGGACCAGCGGCGATAATTAAGATGTCTCCATCTTTAATTTCCATCTCTTTAATTAAAGAGGAGATAATATTTTCATCTAAGAATTTAATAAATGAACCGCTTAAGGTATTATTTTCTCCTTTTAAGATAGTAACGCCGCCTAAACCAAATTTCTTAGCTTCTAAATTTAATTTATCGATAACTTTTCTTGATGTTGAAGCAGCCACTCCTTCTACTTTAATCGCCCTAATATCTTCTGCGGTCTTAAAACCTTCAAAACTCGAAGATGAAAGTATATCTTTTACATCATGTAAAAGCATTCCGAATCTGGTATCAGGTTTATCGCTACCATATTTTTCGGTGGCTTCTTTATAAGTCATCTGTCTTAAAGGTAATTTAACTTCATAATTAATGACTTTAAGGAAGATATCATGAATGAGACCTTCCATCAGTTCTAAGAATTGATTTTGATCTAAAAATGAGGTCTCAATATCGATTTGTGAGAAGTCTGGTTGTCTATCCGCGCGTAAATCTTCATCTCTAAAGCAACGACAGATTTGATAATATCTTTCAAATCCTCCCACCATTAATAATTGTTTAAACATCTGAGGAGATTGTGGTAAAGCATAAAAGGAACCATGATGAATTCTAGATGGGACGAGATATTCTTTAGCGCCTTCTGGAGATGAAGCACAAAGAATTGGTGTTTCAATTTCGATAAATCTATTGTTATTAAGATAATTATGAGTGACCATTTTGATTTGATGTCTGATATCAAAATATCTTTGCATCATAGGCCTTCTTAAATCTAGATAACGATATTTCAATCTCGTTTCTTCTAAGGCATCGGTTTCATCAGCGATGATTAAAGGAGGCTGTTTAGCCTTATTGACCACTTTAATTTCTTCCGCGATGACTTCGATGTCACCGGTTTTTAAATTTTTATTAGGAACTTCTTTTTTAGAAACAACGCCTTTAATTTGTAAGACATATTCGTTTCTAATATCTGGGACTTCGATATCATCTTTAACTAATATTTGAATGATACCCGATCGATCTCTTAAATCAATAAATAAGAGTTGTCCTAGATTTCTTCTTTTCGCGGCCCAGCCGACGAGAGTTACTTTTTCTCCGACGTTTTTAATTGATAAATCACAATTGAAACATGTTCTTTCCATTATTCATCTTCTCCTTCAGGATGTTTTTTATTACAATCTTCATCTTCGCCATCGCATGGTTCTTCAGAGGCGAGATATTTATCATCTAGATATTGCACTAAGTCATCAATTTTAATCTCTTCTTGATTTTTAGAACACAAATCTTTAACGATGACTGTCTTATTAGCGATTTCATTTTCCCCTAATATGATGCCATAATCCGCTTTGGCTTTCTCAGCTTTTTTAAACATGCTAGCCATCTTAGCTCCACTTAAATCCACTTCAGTCACATATCCGCTTAATCGAAGAGATAAGGCTAATGAATAGGCGGTTTCAATAGATTCTTTGCCTAATGGCATGACATATAATTCAATATTATCTTCTTCATCGCTTAATAATCCATCATCTTTCATGACGCTATAGACACGCTCAATACCAAATGAGAAGCCTACACCATCTAATTGAGGCCCACCTAATTCTTTAACAAGGTTAGAATAATGTCCACCAGCTCCAATAGCGCCATAATCATTACCTTTAGAGGAGATATAATGGAATTCAAAGACTGTTTCTGAATAATAATCCAATCCTCTAACTAAAGTATCATCATAGACACATTCAATATCTAAGGCATCGAGAGCGGAACATACTTTTTCAAATCTCGCTCTTGCTTCATCGCTTAGATAGTCTTTCATTCTTGGAGCATCTGCGACAATTAGTTGATCTTCTTTAACTTTGCAATCTAAGATTCTAAGAGGATTTAATTTAAATCTCTCTTTGCAGTCTTCACACATATTATCGATATGAGAAGCAAAATATTCTTTTAAAGCTTCTTTATATCTATTGCGGGATTCTTCATCCCCTAAGGTATTAATTAATACTTCTACTTTTTCAAAGCCAAGATTCTCTAAGATGGTATAACCTAACGCAATAGCGTCGACATCATCTAAATACGAATTAGAACCTAATACTTCAATACCGAATTGATTAAATTGACGATATCTTCCTAATCCTGGTCTTTCATATCTAAAGACTGGTCCTAGATAATATGCTTTTACTGGTAGAGTTTCTGTTGCATATAATTTATTATTGACAAAAGATCTAACAATACCCGCGGTAAATTCAGGACGAAGGGTAATACTTCTTTGTGATTTATCTAAGAAATTATACATTTCTTTTCTAACCACATCACTAGATTCGCCTACACTTCTTTGAAATAATGAAGAAGATTCGATAACTGGAGGTCTATATTCTTTAAAAGCAAAAAATCTAGCAATGGACTTCATTGTTTCTTCAATGCGATTGTAATTCGCGGCTTCACTACCGATTACATCGTGTGTTCCTTTTACGTTTATGATATTTTCCATAACAAAAATCCTTTCGATATACAAAATAATTATATAAAATTATATTGTATAAATCAAAATGAATGTAGTTGTTACTTAGATTTTAAAATATATAAACACTAACCATTATATGGTTGCTTTAAATCATCCATTGGATAATGAATATAATTATCATAATATTCTTCTTCGATGCTTTTGATTGATAATAAATCATCGGTAGTGATTAGTTTTTCTCTAAAAGCAGTAGAAAGATAATAAGCAACACCGTTTTTAAAAACAAATGGAACAGAAGAATTTTTAAATGTTAATGTTATTCCATTAAGTTTGATTGAAGAATCTGATGTCGTGAAACCGCGATAATTAGCCCATAATACCGGACCGCATGAATAAGCACTGAAGTTTAATACATAAGCACCATTATAACAACCATAATATTTTATAGCCCAACAGTCATCAAAATAAGATGTTGAGGAGTCCAATTCTTTGTAAGCTTCACATGCATAATATTCGACAGAATTTTTATCAACATACATCATGCTATCGTCATGAATTATTTCTGATTCTATATATGGTTCTAATGCGGTTTGTTTTTGTTCTTCGTAATCTTCTTTATAAAAAAAATCAACAAATCCTTTGATATCAATATAAGATATCATTCCTTTATCAAAAGCTTTGGCAACCGGATAAAATTTATGATCTCTATAAAACATAAACGGATTAATTCTATTGCTTTTAAATGTGAGCACAATGTCATCAAAAATATAACTATCATATGTTGGATCCCATCTATAAGATAGCGTTTGAATTTCATCGTATTTGATGTAAAACTGAACAATATATCCATCGTTAACAGGATAAGCATATAATAGAGTTCCATTAACCTCTCTACCAAAAAAATCTAAAAATTTTTCATAACCGTAGAAAGTTAAAAAATCTTCCAAAGCATAATCTTCAATTGTTATTTTTTCTTTACTGGGAGCGGGGTTTGCACAAGAAAGCAAGGAGCACGCTAATAGAGTTGGAATAAGCAATTTCTTAATGTTCATTTTGAAGCCTCCTATTGTAACGAGAGCAATTCATCAATGCTTAATTCTCCATTAATTATGAGATTATAATCATAAGCACTGATTACTAATACTCCGTTCTCTAAAATATAACTGCCATGGCCGACATTTGTTGCATTTTGTGGTCGATTAACGCCATCAATTATAATAAATCCAGTATCAACTAGTCCGTGACAATATAAACATCTATTTGATCCGGATACCACTGCATGCCCTACTGATCTATAATTGCCGCAGTTACAATATGCTTTATGTTGTATTAGATTTTGCCACACATAAGAATTTGTATAACTATGGGTGTGGGTTTGCTCCCAAAAAACAGAATATGTTGTGGCTAATGAAGAATTATTGTGTATGCTCAAGTAGTATGTTCCCGCTCCATTAAATATATAGTTAAAACTATTCGCAGGAGTAAGACCAAAATTGGATGATCCAGTAGCTGAAGCTAATGTAATTCCTCCGATAGATGAAGTCAATGTGGTTGTCATGTTTGTAAACAAAGAATATGTCGAAAATGTATATCCAGCATTACTTGCATATATCTTTTGAACTTGAGTTCTGCCAGCACAAAGAGAAGAACTAAAAGAAGATTCTGAACCAAGATAGTGAGTTGGCATAGCCGCTAATACGGATTTATAAGCATTTAATCTGCCACCACTCAGACATTTTCCTGAAAAAACACTGTAAGTATCTACATTATTCATTATTATTGATTTGATTTGTATAGGAGTTAACACTGGGTTTATGCTCTTAATTAGTCCTGCCACACCCGCGACAACGGGGGCGGCGATTGATGTACCAGAAGTTAATACTGTGGTATATAAATTATTAGTAGTATTTACACCAGTAGTAAGAATGTTTTCTCCAGGCGCAAATAAATCGACTGAGATAGCACCATAATTAGAACTGCTCCACATTATATTATTTGATGTTGAAGCTCCAACAGTAATTATGTTGTCATTAGCAAAACAGGCTGGATAAACATCATATCCATCATCTAAATCTAAATTTTTGCCATCGTTGCCAGATGCAACAACTAATAATCCACTATAACCATCCACTGCATCTTGCAGAAGTTGAATTTGTGTAGTGCTAGGCACATATCCTTTTGCGACATCACCCCATCCTCCACTGAAATTAACAATAGAGATATTGTTTGTTTCTGCATAATTCAAACATGTAATGAATCTATCAATTGTTTCGAAATGAGAAGAATACATAGTTGGTTGGCCCAAAGAATTATAAACAGGTGCTAAAGGCCCATCGCATCTCATACTAACTATATTTGCATCCCACATAACCCCTGATGTGTGCATATTATTGTTACCTTTTGCGCCAATGATACCGGCCACATATTCGCCATGCTGCTCTTCATAATTAAAAGCTCCAGTTTGAGTAAAAGAAGCATCACAATAATATGTGGTATTGACATTGTCCATTAAGTCAGGATGGTTGTTATCGATTCCAGTATCAATTACTCCAATTTTGAAGCTTTTAGAACCGGTAGTGATATCCCAAGCTTTATCTAATTCAATATTATCTACATACCATTGTCCATCTGTGTTAGAACTGTAATCATTAGGAGTTGTAGAATGGAATTGACCTTTATAATTAGGCTCGAAATATCTTATGGAATCAAGTTCTGATAGATAATTAGTAATTCTAGAAATTGTAAGTAAACTTAAATCACTAATATCTAATTTATAAGCGTGATAATCAAATAAAGAATTATCACCAATAGATAGTTCTACCCTACCTTTAGTTAATGGATTGATTAATATGCTATTTTCAAATTCATTTATATTGTCTTTATCAACCGCGATGGTGATGGAGTCAGCATTGCCTTTAGAAGAAAAAAAATTATTAGTGTAGGAGCAATTCTCTTTTAATTCAGAAATATGAACCTGCTTATCGCTAAATTCATTAGTTGTGTTGCTTATGAAATTAATTTGAACAAGACTTAAACCTCCAACAAAAATATTAACTAACAAATTCATATAAGACACCTGCAAGATTAATTCTTCATATATCTAGTTTAAGCATATCATGAAGCAAATAAAACATTATAGTTTTTTGACAAAAAATTGTTAATTGACAGATTTATTGCAACAGTCACTTT
>CAJOOD010000157.1 GCA_905236085.1 uncultured Bacilli bacterium | reverse complement strand
TTTTTTACTTTTTCCTATTAAGGCATAAAATACTTAAATAAAAAAGAGTTTAGATTAAAATTTTCTCAAATTTGTAGTCAGCATGTTTTAAATATGATAAAATAATATCTAGATTGTAGTCGATTTGTGGGGGTTTTTATGATTATCTATAATAAATCTTTAGGCGAATTCAAAGAACATGTTATTTTAAATCAAATGCCTGAAATTTTATTAAATAATTTAAGAGAAAAAGGCCTAAGTGGAGGTTCACAAAGTGAAGTGAATTCTTGGAATAATTCTTTACATTTTATGAAGGATGTTTTAGATGATAATTCATTCTCATTAGATTGTGAGGTGGCTATAGAATATAATATTCCACAAACATCAAAGCGTGTTGATTTTATGATTATTGGAAACAATGGAACTAAAGACCATGTTGTTATTGTAGAATTAAAGCAATGGGCAAAGGTTGAAAAACTTGATGATAATTGTGATCATTCAATAATGTCAGATTTAAAGGCACATGAGCCAGTTGCTCATCCATCTTATCAAGCATACTCATATAAATGCTTAATAAAAGATTATTGTGATGATTCTAGCATTAATGAAGATAGTTTAAAGCCATGTGCTTACCTTCACAATTTAGATGAAAAATATAGGCCGATTATTGAAGATGATATTTATAAAGAATGGACAACTGAAGCTCCAGTTTTCTTGCAACATGATGTGTTAAAGATAAGAAATTTTATTAAAAAATATATTAAGTTAAAGGCAAACGATGGACAATTATTATATAAAATTGAAGAGGGAAGACTTCGCCCAACTAAGTCATTGCAAGATGCTTTAGATTCAATGCTTTGTGGAAATGAAGAATTCCATATGATAGATGAACAGGTTGTTGCATATGATAAAATTATGAATGCAATTAAATTATCACAATTTGATAATAAGAAGCATGTAATTATTATCACTGGTGGTCCTGGTACTGGTAAATCAGTATTAGCTATAAATGTACTTGCAAGATGTATTATAGATTTAAAATTAAATGCATCATACATAACTAAGAATATGGCTCCAAGGAAATGCTATGCAAATTTATTATCTGGTGGAAATGCTAAAAATTTGATTAATTTACAAAAAGCAATTCAATCCCCTTGGTGTTTACCTAGTATAATCTATAATGGTTTAGATGTTGGTATATATGATGAGGCTCATCGTATGCAAAAGAAACCCTATAGATATAATGGTAATGATATGTTAGAAGATGCTATTAAAGCGGCTAAAGTATCAATATTTTTTGTTGATGATGATCAAAGAATAACAATTAATGATAAATATGATGTAGATTCAATTATAACATATGCTAAAAGAGAAAATGCAATTATTCATAAGCCTTATGAATTAGTTTCACAATTTAGATGTGATGGTAGTGATGGATATATTTCATTTTTGAATAATTTATTAGGTTTAAAACAAACTGCAAATACTCAATTTGAATTCAATAAATTAGATATTCAAGTTTTTGACGATCCTAATATTATGAGAGATGAATTAAGAAGGCTTAATCAAATAAATAATAAAACCAGAATGATAGCTGGTTATTGTTATGATTGGAATGTTAAGAAAAAAAGAGGAGATTGGGATATTATTTTACCTAATGGTTTTAAGGCTAAATGGAATTTGGAAAAAGATGACCATTGGGCAGTTAATCCTAAATCATTTGAAGAAGTAGGTTGTATTCATACATGCCAAGGTATGGAATTTGATTATGTTGGTGTTTTTATCGGTAAAGATTTGTATTATGCTGATGGTCAAGTTAAGACTAATAGAAACGCAATATCAAAAGATGATAGTTCATCAGGTATTAGATTAAAAACAACATCAGATGAAGATGCAGATAAATTGATTAGGAGAACATATAAGGTTTTATTAACTAGAGGTATTAAAGGTTGTTACATCTATTGTGAAGATGATAATCTTAGAGATTACCTTAAGAATAAACTTAATATATGCTAAGTGATTTTATGGATAGATTAGAAGAATTAATGCAAAGAATTGATAAATTTAATAAAGATAGAGATTGGGATCAATTCCATAGTCCTGTTAATTTAGCTAAATCAATATCTATAGAAGCTAATGAATTATTAGAATGTTATCAATGGAATGATAATGCTAATCTAGAAGAT
>CAJOOD010000156.1 GCA_905236085.1 uncultured Bacilli bacterium | reverse complement strand
CGTTAACCAGACCATGAAAATATCATGATGTTAGTATGTTAGTATAAAAGTTTAGGTTATTTATTTCTAATTTCTTCACCGCTTTAAATGATGGCAGAACATCAGGAATAATATCATTTTCAAGAACTTTAATATTCCAAGTAATAGCTATCTATTTATTCCTTTTATTTATGGGGGTTGATGGAATATGGGCGGCATCCACATTCGCGGAATTGATGCCTATTATTTTTGCCGTATTCCTTCTCGTAGAAAAAAGAAAAAATATGGCTATTAATGAGCCATACTTCTTTTAAATCTTCCTAATTTAGAATGTTTGGATTTTTTATATTTAATCCCTAATGGTTTTAGTATCGATTTAATCATCTTTTGAGCGTGCTTCATGGAATCAGATTCACATTCCACCTCATAATCAATAACGCCGTTATAATGTGATTCATCAAAACATATAACATTATCATCTATTTTAAATTCATGTCGATAAGTGGTTAATATACCAATCTCGATTAACTCATCATAATCAACATGATGCTTATCTAACAACGCTTTAATCTCATCATTAAGATATTCTTTAGAAGTGCCATCACAATAAAATTCATGTTCTAACTTACCTTCAATTAGTCTTTCTTTTAAAGTGATAATATTCTTATTATTGACAGTTCTAATTCTTAAAGCTATATCGTTCTTCTTACAATCGTTATTAGGTGTTTCAAAATAATGATTGATTTGTTCCATTAATTCAGCATTAGGATAGGCTTTAATTAATCTATTAAAGTCTTGTTTAGATATCATAACTTTATATTCTATTTCTATATTTTCCATATCTAATCATTTAGCAATCAATTCATATATCTCTTTAACATCCTTAAAGACATATGTTGGTTTCCTATTATCTTCTTTTATAGTTTCCAGGGTAGATTCTCCACTTAATACACACACTGAACATACTCCAGCATTAAGTCCAGAAGCGATATCAGTATATATTCTATCACCTATAACCACACTGTTTTCTTTGCGAAAACCATATTTTTTTATCACAAATTCAATCATTGTTGGTTCTGGCTTACCAATAAAAATAGGGGATTTACCAGTCGCGTTTTTAATCATCATAGCAAAAGATCCGCAGTCGGGAACATAGCCAAATTCTACTGGACATACTAAATCAGGATTAGTAGCGATATATGGTAAATCAAATTTGGTTAATAACTTTGATATGTTTCTTAATTTTTCATAAGTTAGTTCGTTATCATAACTCAAGATTACCGCTTCGACATTTTCATCATAATCAGTAGTGTATCTAATACCTAATTCATCTAATTCTTTTAAGAAGGATTTTGTTCCCACCGCAAAGAGCAATATATCGCCATATTTATCCTTGATATATTCGGCAGTCGCTTGTGTTGAGGTATAGAAATTATCCTTATCCGCTTTGATACCCATATTATTAACTTTAGCAATATAATCATTAACAGACTTAGATGAATTATTGGTGATGAAAACATATTTGCCTCCTATAGAGGTAATATAATTAAGCAAATCTAATGTGCCATCATAAATTTGATTTTCCATATAGATAGTTCCATCCATATCGAATAACCATAATTTTTTATTCTTTAATTCATCCGCGGGTTTGTGAAAATAATCGTAAATCATTGCAAAAACTATATTAGCACATTTTAAAATGAGGATTAAATAAAAGAAAATCCTTATACTAAATAACACTAGAAGAAATAGCAATACTTTGCCATAATATATCTATAAGGAAGGTATATTTGATATGGAAAATAATACTCAAAGTGTTTCCAACGCTCCTTTTAAGTTGAATGTTAAAAGGACCATATGGATTGGATTAGCCTTTTTTGGCATCCTTTTGGTGTGGCAATTATATAATTCATATTGTTCACCAATGTTATCATTCTTATTCGCTAGACATGACTACGCTGATGCGGTGGCTCAAGGAGCAACGCAAGGCTATGTCACGATGAAAGACTTACTAGCAAATGGCTATATCACTGAAGCCCAATATCTCGATGTCCAATGGAAAGTTGGTATCATTATGGCGCTTGATAATATTGCAGCCTTATTTATTATGCCAATATTTGGTCATCTATCTGATAAAACTCATTCCAAATTAGGTAAGAGAATGCCTTATATCATCATCGGTAGTGTTGTCACCGCGATTGCTTTACCATTTATTCCATTGTTCTTCTCACAAGGTATGGCTAATACTGATGCTCAATTAATGGGCATGATCGTAGGTATGATTGCTATCATGATTGTTATTATCATCTTTATGATGTCTTATCGTTCTCCTGCAGTTGCTTTGATGCCAGATTTAACACCAAAGCCACTTCGTAGTAAAGCTAATGGTATTATTAATGTTGTTGGCTATGTCGGTGGGGCAGTTGGTTCTATCTTTGCTATTGTCATACCGGTTACAAAATATATCAATGGTTCTAATCAATCATTAATGATGTTAGAAATCCCATTCATTGTATGTTCAGTTGTCTTATTAGCTTCATTAGGCCTATTATTATGGAAAATCAAAGAAAATAAATTACATGCTGAATTAGATGAAGAAATTAGACGTGGTGATGCCTATGGTGAATCAGCTGAACAAGTCACCACAAACGAAAAATTATCCAAGAGAAATAAGAGAAATTTAGCCCTTATCTTAGTCGCAGAAGCCTTATGGTTTATGTCCTTAAACGCTGTTGAAACATTCCAAACCAACTATGTTATGTTCTGGCTTAATACCTCATCCGCTGGTGGAGCTATTATGACAGTTGTATCTGGTGCCGCTAGTGTAATAGGATTCCTTCTCGCTGGTAAAATTGCCGATAAAATCGGGCGAAAGTGGACTATTTTCTCCGGAATTTGCGTAGTGGCCTTATGTTATTTGGTCTATGCTTTAATTCCAAAGGCCCCAGCTGAAGCGGTAGCAACTAACCCATTTGAATCATCTTTACCATGGATATTCTTCATCTTATTACCAACTATTGGTTTAGGGACAAGTTTAATTCATATTTGCTCCTTCCCATTAGTAACTGATTATTGTACAAGTGATAAATTAGGAAGATATACTTCCTTATATTATACCGCTTCAATGTTAGCTCAATCCGTAACTCCAATCGCTATTGGATTTATCTTTAGATTTACTTCATGGAGAGCTCTTCCAATTTATTCCTGTGCCCTTATGGTGGCCGCTGGTATTGTGTTCTTCTTTGTTAAAGCCCCACATCGCAATGACAAAGCTAAAAATGCTTCCGGTTTAGAAGCTTTGGGCTCTGATGATTAATTATGAATAAGAAGAAAGCAATATCTAGATTAAACCCTCTATTTTTAAAAGGCATAGCCCATCGCGGATTACATAATGATATTTATACCGAAAATGGGCTTAACGCCTTTAATAATGCTTTGAAACACCATGTCGCTATTGAATTAGATGTTCATCTTACCACTGATAATAGACTGATTGTTTGTCATGATGAGAATCTCATTAGAACCACAGGGAAAGAAGGAATTATTGAAGATTTAAGTGTAGAAGAGATCAAAAATAATTATCGTCTATTAGATGGTGGAGAAGTACCTACTTTCCAAGAAGTATTAGATTTAATTGATGAGAAGGTACCTATCGTGGTGGAATTAAAAGCCTACCGTAAAAACCACAAACCACTAGCCAAACAAGTGCTAAAAGAATTAGAAAGAATCAAAGATAAAAAGAATATCATGCTTATATCATTTGATCCTCGTGCTTTAGTTAAAGTCAGGCACAAAGGTTATATAACCTCATTATTAGTGACATGTAATCATGAGCCAGATTATGAATGGATATATCACCTTAGATTCTTATTTGATTCTCTAGATTTAGAAGATGATATGCTATTAGAAAAAAGAGTGCAAAGATATCATAATAGACATCTAGTGAATTGTTGGACTATAGAATCTAAAGAACAATTTGAAAAAGATTATCCTAACTGTGATACGGTGACATTCCAATTTATAGAACCTAAATATATTCAAGAAAGATTAGCGCAAAAACAATAATAAAACATCTCGGTCAACTGGCCGAGATGTTTGTCTTAATTATGAATAATATAAAGTGATGGAATCGATGAATACCCTTTCTCCAGCCACACTTGAGAAATATATTTCGTGTGTTGCTTCATCTAATAGATATTCACATATATTAGGTGTTGTTTCTCCACTTTCTACATCAATATCCCAGTCAATATCATATATTTTATCTAAAATTGCAAAATTATTGACATTATCAATTCGTAGAATTTGATTATATGAATCATATGCGTATCTAGCTCTTGCTACTAATTTAATGCCATACAAATTATATGTACTCTTTAAACTAAAATAGCCATCTCCGCTATTAGAAGAGACACACAATCCATTACCTAAAGAACCATTTTCTGTTTTTAATTCTTGTGAGAAACAATTTTCAATCGAAACATCAGATATAAAGCTATCAATAGATGAATTGAAATAATCGATAACTTCGCTCTTTTTATCTTCTAATCTTGTCCCACCGGTAAAACTCCATCCTCTAGTGGTGAATGTCACCTCATTTAGCACCACTTCACTAGAAGAAGATTCCTCGCTAGAAGAAGATTTTTCCTCAGAATTAGAAGCTTCACTAGAAGAAGATATTTCGCTAGTTGTATTAGATGAGATACTGGTTTCACTATCAATAGAATTAGTAGCAATGTTCTCTCCGGAATTACAACCAACACACATAAGTGGCAATAATATCAGATACAATTTTTTCATAATCAATTTGACCCCCTAATTAATATACATTTAATGATAAGTTTTTAAAACATTTCCTTACATTTTTCAAACAGCAAAAATATTCTTGTTTTTAAAGCGATCATTCCGTATAATATATTTCGCGTTAGGGGTGTCGTACAACGGCAGTACAGCGGTCTCCAAAACCGTTAATATGGGTTCGATTCCTATCACCCCTGCCAGAATGGTATAAATGCGTCGATACATATCGGCGTTTTTTCTTAGATTTAACCGATATTTTTTGCATTTTCTTGACTAATT
>CAJOOD010000155.1 GCA_905236085.1 uncultured Bacilli bacterium | reverse complement strand
CAGGTCAATATATAGCAATATATCTAGGTGAGCAATAGCAAATAATATTAAATAGAAAATATGTAAAATTAAATAAATAATGTTGGCGGCAAGACAAGTCCTATTGATTGTCCTATAATGATTCTTGTTGTTTATAGCTATAGCCATTTCTACCTCGCTAAAATGTTTGATGTATATAAATAGTAACATGATTTAAGCAATAACGCTATATTTTGAAATCATAAAGAGATGCAAAATATGATTTTGATATTCCCTAGATAGTTGATTGATTATTCGATATTATTGCTCTAGTATATATTCATGAAAAGAAAAACATTACTGAGCTTAATATTATTACCATTATTAATGCTTTGTTCATGCCAAGACATGAACATGTCTAGTGGCCAAAATTCATCAGAAAATACCGGATCTGTGGACTTTTACGCAACATTATCGCTATTAGAAACAAGCGATAAAATTGAATGTCCTACATATATATCAGACAGTAATGGTGAAACTTATTATTATGCGAATTCTTATCGAAGATTCGCTTTAACTATTGAAAGCAAAAGCGAGAAATTATATCAAGGCGATATTCTGACATTCGCCGATGAACATACTAATGATTATTTTGACTATGATGGTGTTCATCAACTTGATTTTGGCTATTTAGAATATTCTGATGACTATGATAAAACCACTTATATCATTTATTTAATGTATCAAGGTAAATTTGATATTAACTTCTCCATAGATGATATTGAATCCAATATTCATATTGATTGCAACGATTCATCTTCTGTATGGGAATATTTGCAAATGGATTTATCTCTCATTTATCCTTGGATAAACGCAAACAATTTAAACAAAAATAATGTTGATAAAATTAGATACGAACGAGGATATATTGGTGTTGCTCCTGGCTCATTAACTGATATTCAATATAGTGATGATATAAATGATATATCTAATGCCTGCAATTTGTTTAATGCGAAAATCGTAAGAGTAGAAACAAGCATTAATCAAATCGCTGGAGGCGGTTATTCTGAGTACCGCTATTATTTCAATGATACCTCTCATAAGATAAGAATCGTTAATGGCTTTGTTTATGGATCAGAATCATTATCAAGTAAATCTGTTTATCGAATTGAAAAATTAGACGGAAGCACAAAAATATCTAATCCTTATCTTGAAACCCATGGATTAATTACTTATGGCAACGATAATGAAGTGATGGTCTATAAAGCTGATGGAAGCGAATTTAAAATTATTAATTATCTTCAAAATATCGAATTTAGGGAATTATACGATGTTAGCATTGATGACAACATACCAAAATATTACATTGATGATTTGCTAAAAGTTAATTCTAAGTTAGATATCTATTATCCTGATATTATCAAATATAGCGATGTATTTTATAAAATAACCAGCGAGCAAAATTTCTCCGAATTATTCGATGAAATTTAAACCCATTAATATTTTTAAATGTTAAACATTTATTTTTGACATGTAAAAGATTTCTTTATTTTTACAACAAAATAAGTAATATTAAAGATAGGGAGGGAGAAAATTTATGAAAACAACTTCAAAAGTATTATTAGTTATTGGTGGTGTTTTAGAAATCGTTGCGGCTCTTGGATTTTTAATTTTCGCTATTGTTTTCTTAGTCATGGGTTCTCCAGAAGCTAAACAAGCAATTATTGATGGTTTAAATAATGGTTCAATCCAAACCACTGCTCAAGGCACACCTGAAGAAATTGCTAATGCAATGCAAGTCTTATTCTTAACATTTGGTTATATCTTCTTAGGTTTATTACCATTTGCTATTCTTGCTGCAGTATTCAGCTTTGTCTCCAATAGCAAGCCAAGCAAGACAAAACTCATTTTAACAATGGTATTTAGCTTCTTAAGCGGTATTGAAATTTCATTAATTGGCGGTATCTTTGGTTTAATCGCTCTTAGAAAAGAATAATTCAAAAACCACCGCAAAAAGTCCTTATTTTTAACAAATTTCGACTTTAAAATAATAATTAACAAACATAAAGCCACACAAAATAGCGTGTGGCTTTATTTTGCTTCTTTGCAAATGGAGAATAAATATTTATAATATTTCTATTGCTATTTGTTTTAGAGTGAGGACATTTATGAAATTTAATAAAGTACATCAAACATGTTGCGCTACATTAAATGTTCATGCTATGCCCACAAATGGTTGCATTTTAAAAAGCAGCATTAACTTAGCAATCAATTAAAATGGTAGCAAATTTCTAAGAGTCTCTTTGGTGAGACTTTTATTTATTAAGGGAGAAGAAAAATGATCAAAAAAGCAATTGGACCAACCATCGTCGCTTTAATGGCACTAGCTTGCATAATCTTATTTTTTGTAGTCGGTCCACAATTTAATCAAACACAATTAGGCACTTTGCTCATATTAGGCATCGTATGCGGAGCATCTATTCTATACTGCTTTGTCGTTGGACAAATTAGTGGTAATAACTCTCAAATGGATAAATTATGGAGCATCTTACCAGCGGTGTATGCTTGGATTATTGCTGCAAAAGGCGGCATGACTCCTAGATTATTAATCATGGCCTTATTAGTAACCTTATGGGGAATTAGATTAACATTTAATTTTGCTAGAAAAGGTGCATATCACATTAAATTCTGGTCCGGGAAAGAAGATTATAGATGGGAAATATTAAGAAAAGGGAAACCACTAAATAATAAAGTTATGTGGATTTTATTCAATTTCTTATTTATCTCTGTTTATCAAAATGTCTTAATTTTGTTAACAACATTCCCAATGCTAGCGGCTATGTCATCCACTATAGATTTGAACTGGATTGATTTTCTTGCCGCAGGATTATTTGCCTTCTTCTTATTAATTGAAACCATCGCTGATGAACAACAATGGAAATTCCAAATTGTTAAATGGGGAATGCTGAATGAAGGAAGAGAATTAAAAGATTTACCTGAACCATATTCTAAAGGATTTAATACCATTGGGCTATGGAATTATTCTCGTCACCCTAACTATTTAGGTGAGCAATCCATCTGGTTATCGTTTTATATATTTAGCATAGCTTCAGGATTATTCTTCTACAATTGGAGTTTATTTGGAGCTTTATTATTGGTCTTATTGTTCTTTGGAAGTTCTACTTTTGGGGAATCAATTAGTAAAAACAAATATCCAGAATATGAAGATTATTGTCATAAAGTATCTCGCTATGTCCCATTTAGACCATATATTAAAAGAAGTAAAAATGAGGATTAATATCATATGAAACCAGTAGTTTATTTTTCTAAAAATATCACTCCTGAAACATTAATAAAATTATATGAGAAATTAGGAATCGAATTAAAAGGCAATATTGCTTTTAAATTACATTCCGGAGAGAAGGGTAATCAAAACTATATTAAACCTGACTTCTTTAAACCATTTATTGATAAAATTGGTGGAACAGTAGTGGAATGCAATACTGCTTATGAAGGAGCAAGAAACACTAGCGAAAAACACCTCAAATTAATTAAAGAACACGGATGGAGTCAATATTTCAAATTTGATTTATTAGATGAAAAAGGTCCAGATTATGTCGTTGATATACCTAATGGGAAAAGAATTAAAAAGAATTACCTAGGCAAGAATATTCTTAATTATGATGGGATGATTGTTCTATCACATTTTAAAGGTCATCCGATGGGTGGATATGGCGGAGCCTTAAAACAATTATCAATCGGCTGTGCCTCTTGTGCAGGTAAGGCTTATATTCATAGCGCCGGTAGAACAACTGACCAATATAATTTATGGAATGATTTGCCAGAACAAGATGCCTTTTTGGAATCAATGGCGGACGCTGCCAGTAGTGTGGTGGAATTATTTAAAGGTCGTATTGCTTTTATCAATGTTATGAAAAACATTTCTGTGGATTGTGATTGCTGCGAAGTTGCCGAAGATCCATGCATGAAAGATATTGGTATCCTAGCTTCTTTAGATCCTATCGCCATTGATCAGGCTTGTATCGATTTAATCTATCAGCAAAAAGATGATCCAGGTCAAAAACATTTCTTAGAAAGAGTGGAATCAAGACATGGAATTCACACCATTGAGGCTGCGGAAGAATTAAAATTTGGTTCTCGCGACTACGAATTAATAGAAATTGATTAAATGCATCATAAAGTAAACTTTAAATACTGAAAAATTATGCTAAAATAACTTTATTATTGGAGGGGCAGATATGTTTAAATTATTGATTTTAGAAGATACTTCCCTAAGTAGAGAAATTAAAAAAGCTGTTAGTAAAAAAGATTTAGTTTCCTACAATTTCGATCGCTTCAAAGATGGAGAAATGTTTATCGAATACAATGATCCAGTTAGAGGCGATGATGTCGTCATGGTTTGCTCTATTTGTGAACCAGTCAATGATAATTTGATGAAAGTATTAATTGCTTGTGACGCCCTTAAGAGATCTTCTGCTAAGTCAATTACTCTAGTGGCTCCATATCTAGGCTATACTAGACAAGATAGAAAAACCAAGCCAAGACAACCAATAACTGCGAAATTAGTTGCTGATTTACTCCAAACTGCTGGAATTAATAGAGTTATCACATGTGATTTACATGCCAGTCAGATAGAAGGATTCTACAATATTCCTCTTGATAATGTTCCTATTTCTAGAATCGTTGGCAATCAATGGTTTAAGAATCTTGGGGGCGATATCAACAAAGATGATTATGTTGTGGTATCTCCTGATAGCGGTGGTGTTTCTAGAGCGAGATCCTTTGCCTTACAATTATGTATTCCGCGACTTGCTGTGATTAATAAATACCGCGAAAAAGCCAATGAAGTATCATCGATGCAAGTCATTGGTGATGTTAAAGATAAAAAATGTATCATTATTGATGACCTAGTGGATACAGGTGGAACATTGATTAAAGCTTCCCAAGAATTAAGAAATATTGGGGCTAAAGAGGTCTATGTTCTTTGTACTCATGGGGTCTTTTCTGAAAACGCTATTGAAAGATTATCCAACTGCGACAGCATAAACAATCTATTTATAACTAACACCATAGATAAATCTAAATTATTGATAAACGATAAAATTCAATATGTAGATGTGTCTAAAGTTCTTATCGCTTTAATTAAAACAGTCAGCAATGGTGGAAGCTTCCACGATACGATAGCCAATTTAATGAATTAATTTTCAAGGGGGTAAATATGGTTACAAAGAAGTATATTACTTATCAGGACATCGAACAATTCATTCAAGATTTAATCAGTTACTTGGATGAGCATAAAATCAAACCAACTGGTGTTTATGGAATTCCACGTGGAGGCTTATTCTTTGCCTTATTATTATCATATCGTTTAGATATACCAATGCTTCTTGCGCCAACGGAAGGCTGCGTGGTTATCGATGATATCGCTGATACTGGAAAAACATTAGCGCACTTTACCAAAAACGAAACACAATTCAATAAATATTTTATTGCCACAATGTTCTACAATAGAAATGTCAGTGTCGTAGAACCTGATTTCTATTGGAAAGAAAAATTAAGCGATTGGATTTGCTTCCCGTATGAAGGCTCTAATGCCGAGATAATTGCTGAATTAGAAAAAAGAAAAAAAGAGAAAAAATAATTCGTTTTTGCTAACTTTTTAATAAAATTGAATCAAATTACTCATAAGATTGGAGATATGTTAATGTCCCTGGGAGTTATTATTAATGCCGGATAATATGAACATCATCAAGAAGATTAAGCGAGATGTTCTAATCGTGGAAGATGAGATGATCAATCAAGAAATCCTTTCGGAAATATTGAATGATCAATTTGATATCTTAACCGCGACAAATGGGAAGGAAGCTTTAGATGTCCTTCATAATGCCTTAGTTCCTATATCTTTAATATTGCTTGATATCAATATGCCAGTTATGGGTGGCTTTGAATTTATGGATATTATTAAGCAAGATGAAAGATTTAAAAAGATTCCTATTATCGTTTTAACCGCGGATATAAATAGTGAGCTAAAATCTTTAGAATTAGGCGCGGTGGATTTCATTCCTAAGCCCTACAATATGCCAGAAGTAATCAGAGCTAGAGTTAATAGATCTATCGAATTATCAGAAGATAGAATGATTATTCAAGCTGCGGAAAGAGATGAATTAACCGGTGTATATAATAAACATATCTTTATTGAGTATGCTTCTAAGATGGATCAATATCATGTCGATGATAATATTCTAGATATGGTGGTATTAAATTTAGAAAAATTCCACATATATAACGAATTATATGGTCATGCGGATGGCGACAATGCTTTAAAATGCTTTGCTGAAGTTTTAAAAGATTTGGCTAGGAGGAATGACGGTATTGCTGGCCGCTTATTATCTGATTATTTCCTTTTATATATGAAACAACAAAACGATTATGAGAAAATAGTCAATTATATCTATACCGAATTAGAAAATAGATTTAATATTACTAATCTTAGATTTAGATTGGGCGTATATCATGTTGAAGATAAAGATGAAGATATCGAAGAAAGACTAGATAGAGCTAAAACCGCTTGCGATGAAATTAGAGGAAGCAACAAGACATCTTTCTCTATCTATGATAGCGAAGTAGAAAAAGATTTCTTATTCAAGGAAAGACTAACCCAAGACATTCATAAGGCCATTGAAGAAAGGCAATTAGAAGTATATTATCAACCAAAAATTGATATCGTTGGAGATAAACCTGTCTTAGTTTCCGCGGAAGCTTTAATTAGATGGAATCATCCAGAATTAGGGTTTATTTCTCCAGGTGTATTTGTTCCTTTATTCGAAGAAAACGGGCTGATAGGTATCGTGGATAGATTTGTTTGGAAAGATGTAGCTAAGCAAATCAAAATATGGAAAGACAAATTAAATAGACGTATCCCGGTATCGGTTAATGTATCACGCATTGATATGTTTGATTATAGTGTCGTTGATACACTTTTAGATATTGTTAATAAAGCTGAAATAAGCCCTAACGATTTATATTTAGAGATCACTGAATCCGCTTATAATAATGAAACTGCGCAAATAATAGATATTGTAAATAATTTTAAAAGTAAAGGATTCAAGGTAGAAATAGATGACTTTGGCAGTGGATATTCTTCCTTGAACACCTTAGCGATATTAGATTTTGACGTCTTAAAACT
>CAJOOD010000154.1 GCA_905236085.1 uncultured Bacilli bacterium | reverse complement strand
TATATCAATGATGGCGGTGCTAAATAGCCTATTATATTTATTATAAAGAAAGAGCCTCACTAGTTTGATGAAGTGAGGCTTTTTAATTATCTTGATTATTATCACTAGTTTCGATTTCTTTATTTCTTCTTTTTTCTCTAGTGTTTTTGTTTTCTTTAGTCCAAGGGACCAAAGATATAATTTTCTTAACTGGATTTTCTAATCGATAGAACAATATACAAATGGCTTGAAGTGGAACAGGAATAATAAATACAATCCATGAGATATTAAAATCAGTAAAGGCAACCAGGGATAGATAAGCGCTTAAGGTCGCTGTCCAACCAAATATTGAAATAAATATTAATGTTGGTATTTTGTTTTTAAACCAAATGGCTGATAAGACAATACCAACAATAGCGCTTAGAGGGATAGCATATATCCAAACTAGCCATATATGTTTAGTGATATCCGCGCCGGCATCTAATAAGAAAGAAAAGACCACAAAGAGAATAGTAGCAATCACCCATACCGCCCCAATTGATATAGCGGTTAAAAGAATATGTTTTCTTTCTCTATTTTCTATATAAGCGACATGTCTTTCTTTAAAAAAGTCTGTTAAAGGTACACCATAAAAGTCCGCTAGAGCTTTTAAAACAAAAATATCAGGAGCGGCTTCGCCTCTTTCCCATTTAGATATAGCTTTATCAGAATAATTGAATTTTTCTGCTATTTCAGATTGTGTTAATTTAGCGCTTTTACGATAGTAGACCAAATTCGCGGCCAAAATATTTTTTAAATCTTTGTCGTTTTTTGCCATGTATTAAGGGTAAAACAAAAAAGAATATATTTCCATAATTTTAGACAAAAATTATTGTGTAACTTATCTTTTCTATTTTTATAAGACACCGTATAAAAAAATGGATAATTTATCATAGATAGTAGAGAGAAAATTTGGTAAGGTTTAAATAGTTATTAGAAAATAACTATAGGAGGTAGCGTATGATTCCTGATACCGACACCAGAATTCTTACCGACGAAGAGATCATCCAAGTGGTGGAAGTTCTTAACGACATTGATGAAGAAGAAGATGAAGTAGTACAAGTTTCAGAAGCTATCGAACTCGACTTCTAATTAGGACAATTAACAATTTAGAATTTAGCCACCTCGGGTGGCTTTATTCTTTTTATTTTTAATAAATGGTTATATAATCTTTGTATGTCAGAAAACGCTAAGAAGTATCGTAATGTATTAATATTCTTTATTCTCGAAGTATTAGCCTTTGTGTCTTTTAATCTCGCTAATATGTATGTCTTATTAGTAATGCTTGGTCTCTTATTAGCCTTTGCATTATTTTTATTTAGAAGCGAACAAAAAGAAAAAGGAGAAAAATTTGCGGAATTTGCATTGTTTTCCGCTCCATTGGTTATTTATGCCTTATTAACGATGTTCTCTAATTTCTCGAGAAATCAGTTCTCATTATTGACCAATATTCTTGTTGGTATTGGCTTACTTTCATATAGTTGCATTGGTTATCTAGCAAGAAGAATTGAAGGCTTTAAAATTAAGAATGCCATGATTGTCATTTATGGCGGTCTAGCGGTCTTATTATTAATTTCCTTTATTTATTCCATGGTGAGATACGTACCTTTTTACACCCTTATATATAACAATATGTATATTTACTATAATGGCACGAGATCAACCATATATGATTCTATTAAGATGCTCATGGGCTTTGAATTCTACGACGTCTCTATTGAATATTTCTCCTTATTCTCGACATTATTATTTTCTTCAGTTGTCGCTTTAAGATTTATTAATCCTAAAAATAATAAGAAAGAATTCTTTACCTTCTTAGGCTTTGCCTTATTTGGATTTATTTGTTTATTATTCACTATTAATAGAAATAGAGCGCTATCTGATGCCTTAGTCTTAATCACTTTATCATTAATCGCCTTTATTCCTAAGAAAAATACTCCAAATTTGATAAAATATGCTTTCTTAGTCGTTTTAGGAATATTAGGTGTATTGATTATATTCTTTGTGATGAACGCTCTTGGAGAATTTGGTTTTGTCGCTAATAATTCATTATTGAATAGATTGTTTAATACTAATCCTTATGCTGTCGCATGGAAGAGCGCTGTTAAGACCGCATTTAGCGCTTCAGGTTTATTAGGATTTGTACCCGCTAGTTCTTCTAGATTACCAAGTGGCAATTTTGTTGTGGATTCTTTGATGACTTCTGGCTTATTTGGCACTCTCGCCTTAGTGGCTTATTTAGTTTTTGCGGTTAAATCATTTATTAGATATTTTAAAGTATCTAAAGACACTGATTTAGAAAAGCATCTAGTATTATCATTTGTCTTAATATTCTTTGTTTATTCTTTATTCTCGTTAGATATCCAACCATATAAGATTTATTCCAACTATATTCCAATGAGTCAAAATCATTCTTTCTTATTGGTCTTGTTCTTAATCTCTTATGTTTATACCAGCCCAAAAGCTAAAGTAGAAGAAGTTGTAATTAAAGAGGAGGCTGTCCAAAATGAAGAAAATGCCTAGGAATTTGATATGGTTTTTGCCATTAATTGCGTGTTTGGCCTCCTGTGGCTATGACTTAAAAGAAGTCTATACTCAAGATGCTTACAATTCTCCAGTTTTCCAAAACAATTATTACACTCATTATGATTCTAAAATTGATCCAGATAATGAAAATAATTCTATTAGAAATGTTAGAGAAGTAGAAATCACTTCAGAGCATAATGTCGCAGAAACATATGATGAAGCTAAAGCTAATAATATCGATGTGGATATGAATAAAGACATCGAATATGTCAACGCGGATGGAAGTATCAAGACTTATCACGGATTAGAATATATCTATGACCATGACGTTAAAAAAGATTATGGCCCAAATAAGAAAATGAATGTCGTTGATTCTATTTTCTCTTATGGCTATTTATCAAAATTATATGATGGTCAATTATTCTGTAACGGCTATTACCAATTAGCAAGAGTGCAAATAAATGAACGTGGATTTGGCGTCTTATATGAAAAAGAATTAATTAATATGGATTATATTGCCATATCATTTAAGGTTTCTGTGGATTATACAACTGAAATAAGTGTTCCAGCACATGACTCCACATTTAGATTATGTTTAACATTCTATCAAAGAGATGGTTCTAATTTTGACGCTGTTAAAACATATCACACCTTTGAAAATGTCATTTCTAATCAAAGCGATACATTTAATAGATCAAATTATGTCTTCTATGCCTTTAAATTAGGTGCTTTAAATCTAAGTAGGGTATGTGGATATTCTTTATCTTATGAATTAATCGATGACGATTATTCTAATGGCACTTATCAATTAGATCATTCATTAATGTTTTACGAAGTATTATTCCCAAATTCTACTTGGCGTTAATATATTGGCTGATATCTAACCATTCACCGATTTCAAAATCAGCTTTATCATCGTCTAAAATTAGTGTTCCTTTTGCGGGAGTAAATGTCATCTCCCCAAAATATATTTTTCCATTGATATCATATAAGTCCACTCTTACGAGAGGATAAGGCTTAGCTAATTTTTCGGCGATTTTTACCATATCGGAGAAATTATCAGGAATAGACAATTCGTAATCGGTCTTCTTCCAACCGTTAAACTGCGCTCCATCAAAAGGAGTCCAATCAATATAATAATTGTTATATCTAATATCTCTAGTTCTTCCAGTTACAACATACATGTATTTAGCTTCACCGTTAAAGACATGGATTTTATATTCGGTAGGGAAGTCACCAATCCATTGCTCAATAATTATCTGCGGTTTAATTCTTGAATAGTGCGGTTCGACAATCTTTTTTCCGTAGTCTATTTTCAGCCATTTGTCGAATTTTCCTTTCAATTCCGCATAATTTATTTCTTTTTTGTCCAAACAGATGTAATTAAAAGCGCAGGCATGGGAGCACTTCATAACAAATTTATCTGGTAATTTATCAAAGTCGATATCATCAAATTTATCAAACACCCCATAAATTGGTATCAATATATCTTCATACCCACATTCTTTAACATAATCTCTTACAGTGACTCTACCCGCACATCGTGATACATCTTCCATCTTAGGATAGACCAACAGTCTAAGGTATTGTAATTTTTGGGTATATCTAATAGGATTTTTCCAATCCATTTTATGATGAGTGATGTATTTATATTGATAAGAAACATACCATTTTTTACTAATGGCTTTAACAATATTTCTAAAGGGTGAAACAATTGCTCTTTTTAATTTATTTTCTTTAAGATTTTTATTTGCCATAAAATTACTATACACTCTTTATTGAGAAATTGTGTTAAAGTTATTTTATGAAAATTGCATTAAGGTCCAAAAAAGTATATATCATCGCCATGATATTAGGGGTCATAGCCTATATCCCGTTTATCATCGCAGTGATACTTTCTATTCCATCTTTAAATGCCACATTATTTTACGGATATCCTTACGTTGAGTGGGCTTTTGCAGCGTTTTATATTCTAGCTGGCTTTATTTGGGGAGATTTGCATCAAGCCAAATTTAGAAAAGATAGCAAGAATTGGGATGGTAAATTACCAGAAAACGTTGTCGCTGATGCCTGGAAAAGAAGACTACCTTTCTTCTTTGCCTGTGGTTTAGTTGTGATATTAATTTTTGTTCTTGAAATCACCGCCTTAATTAACGGCTACTACCCATTTACACGTTAATAATCAATTTTTTACCTAACTCTCATACTAAGTTATACAACTTAAAGTTGATTTTATTTTTTTGTTGTAGTATTGTTATAAACAATCATTAATGATTGAACAAACAAGGAGAAAAGAAAAAATGCAAAAAAGAATAATCATGTCTTTATCAGCCTTAGCAATGTCAGCGGTCTTAGCGTCTTGCTCAGCTGGTTCATCAACCGATTCATTCCGTATCAGCAATGACAATCCTTATTTGCCTGGTCAAGAAGCAAAATATACGTATAATTCTGCGACAAGTGTCGCTATTACTGACCTCAACTATTTGACCACTCAAGAAGGTTCTAAAGCTTCTCACTTTGCTAACTTTGTCGATCCATTATTACTTCATAATGAATTTGGCGTTTTAGAAAAATGCTTAGCCTCCAGTGTTGCTGTTAAGAATGACTACAAAGTTTACGAAGTCACAGTTAAAGAAAATGTACCATGGGTTCGTTACGATGGCACTCAATATGAGGCCTCCATTAAAGGTGTATCTACCAAACAATTTGTTTCCGCAGATGACTTTGTCACCACAGCGAAAATGATCTTAAACTTCGCTAATAGTGCGGATACATATTACTTAGTCACCAACTTCATCGAAGGCGCTATTGAATATTATTTAGCTACACAAATTCTTTATAACATTTCTAACTCTACCGATACCCAATGGAAGAGCTTAAGAACCGATGAAGCTAAAGCCAAGAAATTAAATGAACTCATCTTAGCGACAACCGGTGAAGAAACTTCCTATACTGGTGCAGATTGGCAAGATATCGTTGATTTTAAGAGAGTTGGTATCGAAGTTATTACCACTCCTGGAAGCAATGGTGGCGGTGCTTTACGTTACACATTAAAGAAACCAGCTGCTTACTTCCCAACATTATTAGCCTATTCCCCATATTTACCATCTAATTCTTATTTCTTAGATTCCGTTAAAGTTAAGAAATTTGGTACCGCATTAGATAAATTATTATATTGTGGTCCATATAGATTAACCAAATCTACTGAAACAGCGATCGAATACACTAAGAATGAATCTTATTGGAACGCTGATAAAGTTCACATCAATACCATTCATTATCAAGTAATTACTGATGCTTCTGTTGGATGGGCAAGAGAAGAATTTGAAGCCGGACGTATCGATGGCTTTACCTTAGCCACAACTGATGAAGTCGGCTGGGCTAAATACATTACTGGACCAGAAGGAACTGGAACAATCTTAGAACCATATGATCCAAATGTTAACTCTAGAGATTATGACTACATCGATTATGTTTATGGTTTCAACATTAACGTCAATCGTGCTAGCAACAAAACCAATGGTACCACCGCTAGAACATCTTACTATAGTGGAAGTACCAGTGAGAAAATTTTCAACACTGAAAGAGCCTTATCTATTAAAGAATTTAGACAATTCGTTATTGATGCCCTTGATTTAGCTACTTATTGTAAACAATATTCCACCGATCCAGTCTATCAACCACAATATATGATGAATACCTATGTTCCAAAAGGATTCGTCCAAGATAATGATGGTAACGACTATGTCACCACTCACTATTATGAAGCCTATGCTAGACATACTGGATTAAGCGTTGATGAAGTCGCTACTAAATTAGCACAAGGTCAATATGATGGTGTCCAAACTCCATGGAGTGAAGACGATGATGGATTAGCTCAACAAAGAACCGCTGCTGAAGAAGCTATTGCCTTATATAACGCCAAAGCAGAAGTAGAAGGCACTCTAAAAATTACTTATCCAATTACCTTAGAATACTTCTCCGTCTGGCAAGATGAAGATACTAAGAAATACGATTCTGAAACCATCAGATCCTTCAACCAACGTTTAAATAATGACATCGATTTCTTGGATTACACCAATCCTGGCGAAAACAAATTCGTCGTTGTTCCAACTGACCTAGTCAATACCAGCAACTATCAAACAATCACCAATAGTGGTATGTTTGATATCTGTGCTACATGGGGTTGGGGTCCTGACTATGGTGATCCAATGTCTTATATGAACACCTTCACCGTTGGCGGTGACTGGAGAAGCATCTTCGGTTTCGTCGGCGATCAAGAAACCACTAACTACTATGTGGAAGATGGTGAATTAAAGAGTGATAACTTATTAGAATACTACACCACATTAGTTAATGCTGCTGATGCTGAATATCAAAACGTCAATACTCGTTATGATAACTTTGCAGAAGCTGAATATTATTTATTAAATGAATTAGCTATCTTCAAACCACTTACTATGAGAGGTCAAGGTAGACAATGTTCTGTTTCTAAAGCTGCGGGCTATGAAACTCCAACTGGCGCTTATGGCTTATCCAGCAATAGATTAGATGGCTTATATGTCTTAGTTAACACCATCACTGGTGAACAAAGAAAAGCCGCTACTGCAAAATATAACGAATTAAAAGCTGCTTACTTGCAAGCACACGGTTCTATCAATATTTACTAATTTAATTATTAATTAGTTAATTAGGGCGGGGATTGTTTAAGGCAATCTCCCCCTAATTTGTTGTTTATTAGAATAAAAAGAAAGGAGTAGAAATGGTAGATTACATCGTAGGATATACAATTATTGGTGTTTTGCTGGTTTTTGTTATATTCTCCATTCTTGTTAAAAAAAGAGTTCTATTTGGTAACACTCCTGGCATGCAAAAGGTTTTTGCACACCCTCTTCTTCATTATTCTTTAAGAAGATTAGGTTCATCATTAATTTCTTTAGCGCTTGCTATTACTGTTACATTCTTCCTAATTCGTGCTGCTCAACCAGCCGACCAGACCTGCGCTATTAAGTTCTCTGGACCTCATATCACTGAAGAGATGTTTAATCTCAAATGTAATCTTTGGAAAGAAGAAATGGGTTTCAATGGTACTATTTTCCAACAATTGATCAATTTCTTCTATAACATATTGCCGTTCCCAAAAACCAGATGTCTTACCACATTTGATACTGACACTATGTTATATACAGTCGAAGATTGCCGTAATTTCGTTATCGATTTTGGTAAAATCTATTTCTTACCAGGCGTTCCTGATGGCACATATGTCATCGACTATATGTGGCCACGTATGGTAACATCATTTAAAATTGGCATATTAGCGGTAGTGCTGGAAATAGCTATGGGTTATCCGCTTGGAGTATTTATGGCTAAACATAAAGATGGCGTAGTGGATAGGATAGGTTTAGCTTATATCATATCCATTGATGCTATTCCTGGCATTGCTTATTACTATATATGGATGGCTTTATTGTGTGGGTTGTTTGCCTTGCCTCGTGTCTATAGTGCAGATGACTTCACCAGCTGGCTACCTATCATCTTAACCATGGGCTTTACTGGTATGGCAGGCATTGCTATGTGGGTGAGACGTTTCATGGTCGATGAATTTAATTCTGATTATGTTAAATTTGCTCGTTCTAAAGGTTTGAGTGAAAATAAAATCTTATTCACTCACGTCTTAAGAAATGCGATTGTTCCATTAGTCCGTTCTATTCCAAGTGCGGTCATTGGAGCCTTATTAGGTACTTATTTCTTAGAAAATATTTATTCGGTCGAAGGTATTGGTAAAGCCTTACTTATCGCCAATAGCACAAAAAATGCGTCACTTTTGCAGGCAATTGTGATTATTTCCGCATTATTATCCATCATATCCTATTTGTTAGGAGATATAGTTACGGCGATTGCAGACCCACGTGTCTCATTCACCAAGGGAGATTAAGGAGGTTGACATATGCAAGACAAGAAAATTGAACGCGATGATATTTTCCGCATTTATGATGAAACTGTCGATGTAGAAGAAAATGTTGAAAAGAATGTCAAAGAACTCTTTACCGTAGTTGGCACATCTCCAGAAAATATCGAGCACTTAGATTCCACTCCATATTCATATTGGAGAATGACTTTTAAAGAATTATTCAAACGTCCTTTAGTTATCGTTTGCCTTATTCTTTTATTTATCATTGTCTTCTTTACCATATTTGGACCAATGATTAAATTCTATCCTCCAATTCAAGTCAATGGTGGTGTTGTTGAACCTTCCACTCCACTTATCAGTCCAACGGAATATCCTGGTTATTATTTAGGACCTACTTCTGATTATTGGTTTGGTATTTGTGGTTCTAATATGGGCACATGGTTTGCTGGTCAAGACATGTGGTCATGCGTATGGATTGGTGCGCGATTATCATTATTATTAGGCGTTGTTGTTGCCTTAATTGATACTGTATTAGGTATCGCAATCGGCGCAGCTTGGGGTTATTTCCGTTGGTTAGATCCAATCCTTATTGAATTTAGAAACTTTGTTAACAATGTTCCTACCATCTTATTAGACATCTTATTAATGCAATTATTATATAATTACATGGATAAATATGGTTTCTTAATCATCGTCACCTTGTTATGTGCTTTAGGCTGGCTAGGTTTAGCGGGATTTGTGAGAAACCAAATCATTATTATTAGAAACCGTGAATATAATATTGCTTCACAAACCTTAGGTACATCATCCGGTAAGATGATTAGCCATAACTTATTACCATACCTCATTTCTGTTATCGTAACAGTGACATCCACAGCGATTCCTGCAGCGATTTCTAGTGAAGTTGGTTTAGCTTATTTTGGCTTATCATTTAAGATTTCTACTGGTGATATTACTCTAGGTCAAGTTTTAACCAATGCGGTTAGCGGATTAGCGTGGATGGATTACCCATATTTAATGCTGGGACCACTGGTGGTAATGATACCGCTTACGGTAGCGTTCTTCTATTTAGGTCTAGCATTATCTGATGCGACAGATCCTAAATCGCATAGATAAGGGGGTTTTATGGCGGAAAAAGTTATTGAAGTTAGAAACCTCTCCTTAGGATTTGTTACTAGAGGTAAAAAATCACACGTTCTTAGAGATATTAATCTCGATATCTATGAGGGCGAAACATTTGCAATTGTTGGTGAATCAGGTTCTGGTAAATCAGTCTTTACCAAGACTTTTACTGGTATGCTTGACGCAAATGGATTTATTTCTTCAGGCTCAGTTATCTTTGAAGGACAAGATTTGGTTAAATTTAAAAAAGATGAACAATGGCTAAAGATTAGAGGCAAAAAGATTGCCACTATTTTCCAAGATCCTATGACATCTTTAAACCCATTATTTAGTATCGGTTATCAAATCTCTGAAGTTTTGAAATTACATAGCAAACCAACCAAGCAAGAATTAAAAGAATATAAAATTAAACATGCTCAAGATGTTAAAGAAGAACAAGAAAAATTAGCTAATATGTCTGAAGAAGAAAAAAAGGCATATTTAGACAAAAAAGCTGCAGAATTCGACTCTTTAACTAAAAAATATTACGAAGACATGACTTTTGAAAGAAGCCATATCTCTCGTTTAGAATCTATTCGTATCATGAAGGATGCCAAAAAGAGAGCGAAAGCCAAAATGGAAGGCCGTCCAATTGCTATGACTAGTATGGAAGCTAAAAGAGAAGCTATCTCTTTACTTAAAAAGGTTAAAATTCCTAATGCTGAATCAAGATATAAAGATTATCCATTCCAATATTCCGGTGGTATGAGACAAAGAGTGGTTATCGCTATCGCTTTAGCGTGCCATCCAAAAGTTTTAATTTGTGATGAACCAACCACTGCCTTAGACGTGACAGTCCAATCACAAATCATTCAACTTATTAAAGAATTACAAGAAGAATATCACTGGACCACTGTCTTTATTACTCATGACCTTGGTGTTGTCGCTAATGTGGCTGATAGAATCGCGGTCATGTATGGTGGTCAAATCGTCGAATATGGAACAGTAGAGGATATCTTCTATCGTCCAGAACATCCATATACCTGGGCTTTATTATCTTCATTACCTCAATTAGGTAGCAAAGATGAACCATTAAGCTATATTCCAGGTAATCCTCCATCCTTTATGAATGAAATTATTGGTGATCCATTCGCGGAAAGAAATAATTATGCTTTACAAATAGATTTTATTTCTAATCCTCCAATGTTCCAAATTTCTGAAACACATTACGCCAAAACATGGTTATTAGATCCACGCGCTCCAAAAGTGGAAAAACCAAAAGTTATTGTTGAATTAAGAGAAAGAATGGAAAAAGCGGCGAAAGAATTATTGAGACAGGAAGGAGACATTAACAATGAAGAATAAACAATGGAAACCTTCAGTTGATGAATTTGCTGTTTCCCAAGCTCAAAATCCTGATGATGTTATCGTTAAGATGAGAGATGTTAAAATCTCCTTTAAAATCGGTAGCGTCGAAAGAGTTATTATCAACCACTTAAATTTAGATATCAATCGAGGTGAAATTTTAGGTTTAGTTGGCGAATCTGGCTCTGGTAAAACTACTTTAGGTAGAGCCATTATTCGTATTAATCCAGTTAGAAGTGGCACTATTACATATAATAATGTTGTCATATCTGGCAAACTTCCTCGTGAAAGAGAAAAATTATTAAAAACCAAAATACAAATGATCTTCCAAGATCCTTCTGCCTCGTTAAATGAAAGAGCTAATATCGACTATGTCGTTAGTGAAGGTTTAAGAGCCTATCATATGTATGAAAATGAGGAAGATAGATTAGAAAAAGTAACGGAAATCATGAAAAAAGTTGGTCTAAGACCAGAATATCTATCTAGATATCCTCATGAATTCTCTGGTGGTCAAAGACAAAGAATTGGTATCGCTAGATGTATGGTAATGAATCCAGAATTCGTTATCGCTGATGAACCAATCTCGGCCTTAGACATGTCTATTAGAGCCCAGGTCTTAAACCTAATTAAAGATTTCCAAAAATCTAATAATTTAACCGTTTTATTTATCGCTCATGACTTATCAGTCGTGAAATATATTTCTGATAGAATCGCGGTCATTTATGCTGGAAAATTAGTGGAATTAGCACCTGCTGAACGTTTATTTGAGGCTCCATTACATCCTTATACCAAAGCCTTATTATCAGCGGTTCCAATTCCTGATCCACAAATAGAAAAGAAAAAGAAAATCATTGTATATGATCCAACCATGCATCATTACACAGAAGAAGACGTTCCTGACTTTATCGAAATTGAACCAGGGCATTTTGTCAGGGCAAATAAGCGAGAAACAGCTTTATACCTTGAAGAATTAAAAAGACTTGGAGGTGAGAAATAATGGCGGAAATAGATAAATATGAAGCAATGGAAGTTCTTACTAAAAAGCAAGAAGAAGAAAGATTAAGAATTATTAAAAATAAAAAGAGAAACTATAAGATTGGTTTTGCCTCTTTAGGTGTGACCGTTATAGGTCTTGTTGCCGTCTACGTTTTAGCGGCTAATGTGTGGTTAGTGGATTTAGCCAATATGCCATACATCGAATATGAATACGAATCCAATCAAGAAGGCGAAAAAGTTGCTACTTTAACCCGCGTTAAACCAGATTCTAACTATCCAGAAGATTTTAGAATTCCAGCCTATGTCAACGGTTACAAAATTAACGCTATCGCGGACAGTGCTTTTACTGGTTGTAGCCGTCTTAAATCTGTCACCATGACTGATAATATTGAAACCATAGGTGAATATGCTTTCGCGGAATTATCTAATTTAGGCACTATTAATTTTTCCAAAAATATTACTTATATGGGAACAGGAGCCTTTGATGGCACTAAATTCATCAATGAATTACCTGATGATTCTGTAACCTTAATTTGTGGTATTTTATTTAAAGTTGGCGATGGAATCCTAGATGAGAAATGTGTCTTATTAATTGATCACGATTCCGTTGTTCCAAGCGGATATGAATCTTATAAGAAAGTATATTTCTCTGATTGGAGTAATGATGGAGAAGAAATTAAAGTATGGACAGATGGATTATTTGCCAATAATCAAAATCTAGTCTATGTGGAAATTCCTTCTTATTTGCAAAAGATATCTGCTTATTCATTTTATGGTGTTTCTAATCTAAGAGGCGTTGCCTTCCCTGATGATGTTGAATCATTTGTTATTGAAGATTATGCCTTCTATGATTGTCTATCTTTAGCTGATATCACTATTAATGATAAGGTGGCTTCTATTGGTGATTATGCTTTTGCTTTTACTTCATTAGGTGATATTGCATTACCTAACACTCTTTCATCAATTGGCACTGCAGCCTTTATGGGTTGTACAGAAATGTCTACATTTACTTGGCCATCTGGAACAGAAGATTATGTCTTATCAATTCCAGAATCCGCTTTTGAAGGATGTGAGAATTTAGAGACATTTAATTTAAGCGAAAATGCCTTAGAACATATGCAAAATATCGGCAGAAACGCCTTTAAAAATACGAAATTGTCTGAATTCACCTTCCCAAAACATGTTTCTTCGATTGAAAGTGGAGTCTTAGCTAATGTTGAAGGATTAGAAGATATTTATCTATATCAAGGCGCGACTAATTATGATAGATTTGGTAGCAAAGAAACTATCGGTGTCAGTAAGATTGATTATGATGCTTTTGTCTACACTAATCTTTCAACCATCGCCTTATATGATGATGAATATGATGTAGTAACTCCATATGGTGAAATCAACCTGCCTACCACAATGGCGGCAAAAGGTTTTGCTTCTAATTCATCTAAGGGTAATCAATTCTCTAATAATGCCTCCATTACCACATTTACATTCCCATATACTGTTACTGATACATCTTATGAAATGTTTGTTAATGATACCAATTTATCATCGGTGACATTTAATACCTATAGAGATGGATATAAATTAAGAGGATTAACTTCTCTTGCTTATCGTACTTTCTATAATTGTTCATCATTAACTTATGTGGAATTACCAGAAACCCTAACCTATATCGGTGAAGGTTCTTTCCAAGAATCCGCGTTAACGCATATTGAATTACCAGAGAATTCATCTTTAACCACGATTAATAAATATGCCTTTAAGGATTGTTCAGATTTAAATTACGTTGCAATTCCTCAATATTTTAACAATTTTAAGAGCGAATGCTTCGCTAATGATACTAATTTAGAATATATCTATATCCCTTTCCGTGATGAAGAAACAATCGCTACAAAGAATTATTCTGATTTGACCATTGAAAAGGATACATTCATCAATATGAGAGAAAAAGATGAAGATGGTAATTTCCTTTCACAAATGCCTATTTATCTAAACATCACCAAGGCCGAATCTAAAGCCACTAATATGCCATATGATGAAGAAATCACTGTTGGCTCCAAGAGATGGCATGATGATTCATGCAAAGTATATTGGAAAGGCGAGTGGGAACTCGATGCTTTTGGAGTTCCTCAACCAATTGAATAGGGGGTAAGAATATGAAGAAAATTAATATAATAGCTTTATCACTTCTCACCTTATTGCCTTTAAGTGCGTGTAATTCTAATCAAGATGAAGTAAGCACATCTTCTGAAACCACTCTTACAACTGATTGGGATGATAATGATAAATATCTCATGGAATTATATTTAGGTGGAGAAATATTGCCTTTTTACCAAGATATCTTTGGTTATGAAGAAGTTGAAGATGAAGATGATGATGAAACTTTAGAAGAAACTTATGCTGTCTATCTTAACGGTGATACATGGATTATCACCGTATCTTTAGAAGACGAATATATCGAAGATGCCAAAACTTATAAAGACTATGTATTAAATAATAATTTTGGTTATGTCTACAACGAACTTCTAAGTGATGAAGATAATAATGACTTCTATTTAAGTAAGACCTTAGTGGATACTTCTGTTATGTATTCTGAAGTCATTCTTAATGTTGTCTATTTAGAAGGAATTTTATATTTAAATGCTCATTTAGAAGAAACTTTCTTTGATACATCTTTCCCTGGGGAAGATCTTGTCTCTTTATTAAATTATGATGTTGCAGATTTTTATTCTTATTCATCATATTCTCCAGTTACTGATGTATTTAGCGATGAGAATTTTGCTACATTAGATTCTAGTAATATTAGTGAAGTTACTTATAGCAATATCTTATTAGATGGAGAATATATTATCGAAGTAGCGGTTGAAACCTCCTCTAGCGCCTTAGATTTAGAAGATTTAGAATATGATTTGCTCAATAAAGGCTATCTAAGAGATATACAACATGATACATCTTCATCATATAATTATTATCTCGTGGATAATTATGATATTAAATTAGGCGCATCTATAAAAGAAGCAACCTTCGCTCTTGATGTCGATATAGCCCCATTAGACGATGAATTTATCTTAATTTATACATTAAATCTCTAATCGAACAAAAAATAAAAAAACAAGGAGCTCTAACCAACAGGTTTAAAAAGAGCTCCTTTAATTTTGTTAAATCTCTTTTGGCTTCTTTCTAATAAACGAGAAGACTAAATCCTCTTTTAATATCAATAATGAAGCAACATAAATAATCGCATCAATTAATACCACACTTAATAATGTGAATATAGATGATTCTTCGCTGCTGACTTTATCTACCCATAGATTAGAAATAGGAACCCATCTAGTTAATAATAAAGATGAAACAACAATCACCCCATTAGCGATAACCAATTTTAAGGTATTAATAGAAAATATTGCTTTTTTAACATAATCCCAGCAAATCGCCACTAAAAAGATTAAAATTGCTAGATCAACAATAGAGGTAGCAATAGCCACACCAATCGCAGGTCGATCTTTTAATATCACTAATCCAAATAACAAAGATAAGGAAATATTTAATATCACTCCGATGGTCAAAGAATAGAAATAATATTTCTCTCTTTTCATCGGCAATAATATTTGCCCATATATAATGTCTCCTAATGTATAAGTTAGCATCATAGAGGCTAAAGCAATAAGAATATATGGCGCATCAGTATATCCTTCTTCTCCCGCAATTAAAGAACAAATTTCTTTAGACATCATTGACATAGTAACAATCGCAGGTAAGACAATAAACATAGCGATATTAACAGAATATCTATTTAAATTATTAAAGAATCTCTTATCTTCCTTTTCATAATAGAAAGCCGCTCGAGGGATAAATACTGTTGATAAAGCCGTAATGACTCCAATTATTATTTCAATACCTTTAACACCTACGGAATAAGCTCCAACTTGTTCTTTAGATGGGTTAATAAAACCAAGAATAAAGGTATCAGTTCTATCATATATTGCCAACATAAGAGTCAGCATAAATAAGGTAAATAAGGGCTTAATATATGGTTTTATTTCATAAGGCATAGTCTTTTTAAAGGATATAAAACTAGTAACATATATCAAATTAGCAATACTAGTTAATACTGTCACTCCGGCGGTAATAAGAGCGTACATATAGATATCATCAGGATTTCTGACTAAAGAGATAATTAATAGGGTAGTAATCGCTAATATAACAATTGATCTAATAGACATATAAAATTGCTTTTCTAAAGCGATAAATATCCATTCAAAAGAGAATGCTCCAGAAACAAAATTAATGGCTAATAAGAATATAATCTCTTTCGCAGAGAATAATTGGGGAACACTAAAGACCAAAGAGCACATTAAACCAAATGAAGCGATAGTAAATATTCCTTGAATAATGAAGAATAGCTGAGCTCTGTTGGATAATAATTCTTTATTATCTCTTACTTTTACACATTCTCTAACAGCAAGATTAGGGATGCCAACTTTAGCAATGATTAAGAAATAATAAGCAAAGGTATTACACCAAGCATATAATCCCATCTGAGCATCACCTAATACACGGCAAGCCCATGGGAATGTTAAAAATGATAAGACTGTTAATGCTAGGGTTCTTACCAAGTTAACGATAACGTTT
>CAJOOD010000153.1 GCA_905236085.1 uncultured Bacilli bacterium | reverse complement strand
ATTGATAAGGTTTGATAACAATTGATATTAAAAGAAACAGAACATCTTCTTTGTTCTTGTTACAGAAAATAGAACTTGAAATACTATATGTATTTATTTAGCTAATTTATCCACTAATTCTTTTCTTTTGGCGCTATATTCTTCTTCGCTGATCAATCCTTTTTGCTTTAAATCATTTAATTGGATTAATCTGCCTTCAATAGATTCTTCTTTGTTTTTTAATATTTTGACATCGCTCGCGGTCAAGAAAACGAAAATAACCGTAAAAGCAATAATAAAGAAGATTAATGTTTCACTTAAAGCATAAGAATCAAAAAAGAAAGTAAAAACATAAAAAGCATATATCAAGGCTAGAGTGATAGAATTTCTAATTATCGATTCTTTAGCGATAGATTTATCATACGCTGTTTTAGAATTGATTTGTAAAGAACGAATAAAATTAATCAAAACAATAGTAAGTGTGGCCAGTATAACGGCCCATGGGAAGAAATAGAAATTATTATATTCAAAAGGCGCGGTAAATAATGAACGATATGATTCATTAGAAATACTGACTGTACTCGTAATAAGTAGCATCAATAAGAATCCCGAAAAAGAGATAATATTTAATATTAGGCTTAATCTATTTCTCATAAAATAATCACTCCTTTAAAAAGGTGGATGAACCACCTTATTATTCAACACCTAGTAAGAAGGAATAGACCGGTTGCCCGCCATCTCTAACATCTAAGTCGAGATCGCTATGCGCTTCTGCGATGGCTTTTTTAATTTCTTCGGCTTCTTCTTTCTTAACATCCGCTCCATAGAGGATAGTTATAATTGAACTATCATCGTCCACCATAGCGTCAATTAATGAGACTAAAGCATCCTTTTTATTTTTCTTCGCACAGATTAAAGTCTTATCTGCGATACCGATGAAGTCATCTTTCTTTATTTCAACTCCATCCATAGTGGTATCTCTTACCGCATAGGTAACAGAACCAGATTTAATACCTTTAAGTGTGGATTTCATCTCTTCAATGTTTTCATCTAATGTGGCATCAGGATTAAACATAATAGAGGCGGTTAATCCTTGAGGTATGGTCTTAGTGGGTACGACTACACAGTTAATCTTCTTAGACATGACTTCCGCAGCTTGAGATGCAGCCATCACAATATTAGAATTGTTTGGTAAGATAATAATATTTTCCGCATTACATTTTTTCATCGCAGCGAGGAAATCTTCGCAAGATGGATTCATGGTTTGTCCCCCAAAGACGATTTGTAATTGGCAAGGAACAATTTCTTTAAAGAAAGCAGATATACCTTCTCCCGCGGAGACAGTAATAATTGCATATTTTTCTTTTTCTAATGGAGCTTCTTCTTCTCCACCTTCATCTTTAGGAGGATTGATATTAACAATATTTAAGGATTTAAATTCGCCATATCCTTGAGCGAAATTAATTACTGAGCCTGGAGTTTGAGAATGAGCCTTGACTTCGATGTCATTGCCATTCTTAGAAATATTAATATTAATCGCTCTATTAGCTAAAGAAGAAGCAAATTTAGATTCATCGTATGGTTTTTTACCACCCGCTGGACCTAAAGCTAAGACAAATTCAATATCATAGCCATCATCAACCGCGACATTTTGATTTTGATTTTGTACCGCGGTAGCTTTACTTCTTTCCACAAGTGAGCCCTTAAGCGCAGAAAGCATACCATCTAAAATCTTAATTAAACCAAAGCCACCGCTATCGATGACACCAGCTTCTTTTAATACTGGTAATAATTCTGGAGTTCTTAATAAGGAAGCATTAGCTTCTTTGATTAATATTTCCATACATTTTTCAATGGAGATATCATCTTTGTGAGCGACTTCATCGCTTAATTTTTGGGAAGATTCTCTAACGACTGTTAAAATAGTGCCTTCCACTGGTTGCATAACAGCTTTATAAGCTTGCTCCACACCTTTTTGCCATGCCGCGGCAAATTGAGAAGCGTTGCATTCTTCTAAATCTTGCATGCCCTTAGATAAACCTCTAAAGATTTGGCTAGTGATAACACCAGAATTACCTCTCGCGCCCATTAATAGGCCTCTAGAGAAGGCTTTAGAGATTTGATAGATATTCTTATCGTTTCTGTTTTCAATTTCTTTAGATCCAGAAGTAAGAGTTAAATTCATATTCATACCAGTATCACCATCAGGAACTGGGAAGACGTTTAAAGCATCGACCTCAGGATAATGGTTGTATAAGTTGTTGGAGCCGGATATGAGCATCTCCTTCAACATAATGCCATCTATTTTTTTCATGTAAATTATCTTCCTTATTTTTAATTTTGTTCGTGCGCGATATTTTGCACGAAAACATTGACTGATTCAACTTGGATGTCGAATCTTTTTTCAATTTCGTATTTGATACGTTTTTGGGTTTCTGATAATATTTCAGAAATTTTTACCCCGCTGATAACATTGACATATAATTTAATGCGATATTTTTTACCTATCTTGCTAACAAAAATCGCATCACTTGATTTCTTAAGTGGTTTATTTTCAAATAGATTCCAATGCGCTAAACCGTTAACACCATAACAAGTTAAGGCAATGGTTTCAATTTCATTTAATATTTCTTTATTTGTTATATCGGCTTTTGGCGCGACTTTATTAGCGCCAGCTTTATTTTCTTTTTTATTATTTTCCATAATAGACCTCATAAAAGGCTTTAATATTGTACTAGTTCACAAGCAAAATTTCAATGAGAACCACTACTATAGTAACATAAAAATGTTAAACAACCTAGACATTTGTAACTGTTTATTAATGTTACATTTGTCAAATAATTACATAAAATCACAATAAAATAAAAAAGCCCGGCGGCTCGCTATTCTCCCTGACAAGTCAGATACCTTCGCCACTACGGTGCTTAACTTCTGTGTTCGATATGGGAACAGGTGTGTCCACCGCGCCATAACCACCAGACTTTTTTAAAGAGATTGTTCTCTCAAAACTAGATATTATACTCTGTTGTTCTTTTTGTCAAATAAATGTGAACTTAAATTTTACTTATCGATTAAAAATCTTAGAAATTAAGTCCTCGGTCTATTAGTATCAGTCGACTGAATGCCTCGCAGCACTTACATCTCTGACCTATCAACCCCCTGACATTGGGGGGACCTTACTTCTTGCGAATGGGAAGTCTTATCTTAGGGTTAGCTTCACGCTTAGATGCTTTCAGCGTTTATCTAGTCCATAGGCAGCTACCCGGCCATGCCACTGGCGTGACAACCGATATTCCGTTGCTATGTTCAACCCGGTCCT
>CAJOOD010000152.1 GCA_905236085.1 uncultured Bacilli bacterium | reverse complement strand
TTTATCAGGATTATTGGCTCCATACAGCCAACCATATTCAATATATTTCTTCATATCTTTGCTCTTTAAATCGTGCTTTTTCATTTCACCTTTTAATTCTTCAAAGACTTTATCGGTTTCTTCTTTAGAAGATAAGCCTCCACGATAAGCAATCGCATAACGCATATGCTTTAAATATAATTTGATTAAATCTTCTTTTTGGGCATCGAGTAAGATTAATGTACATTCGCATTCATGCAAAGTTCTCCATGACGCCATAGCCTCTGTTTCAAAACCTTTACATAATAATTCCAATATGCAACGGGCAATGCTTACTGATTTAGTTAATAAGTCGACTATTAAAGTCGATTCAGGATCATTTTTATTATATCTAGATAAGATATTGAGCATGAAATTCAAATAAGTATCTAAAGATGATATTGGAGGTAGATATCTATTACTTAGTGTTTTTTCTCTATAAGAGAAGAAATCATTAGTCATATATTTATCAGCGACTACGGAAGCCATTTGAATAGATATTTTCTCATCTTTAACAAATTCTTCAATTTCTTTTTCGCTTCTATTGGCTATGGAATAGGTATATTCTCCTAAGATATATCTAATTAACGCTAGTTGGTTAATAGAGTTGGTATTAGAAACAACATTATTATTGATAAGCGCGGTAATAGAATCAATAGAGACCTCAAAAATATCATATAAGAAATCTATATGATCAATATCTCTTCCTAAGATGAGATTAACTATCTTCTTAAATTGTTCTTTACCCATTATTTCCATATTTATATCAACAATTATTTAAATAAACGAGTGGCTTCTACAGCCTTTTTCCAACCATCATATCGGCGTTTTACTTCGCTTTTTGCCATTTCTGGTTCATATATCATCTGATATTCATGACAAGATTCAATATCCTCTAGGGATTTAAAATATCCAGTAGCAAGTCCAGAGAGATAAGCCACACCTAAAGCGGTAGTTTCTAAACATACTGGTAATTTGATGATGGTTTGTAATATATCAGATTGGAATTGTAACAAATATTTATTCGCGGTGGCTCCCCCGTCGACTTTTAAGGTCGCTAATTCTAAATTAGATTCCTTTTTCATCACTTCAAAGACATCTTTGCATTCATAAGCGATAGCTTCTAATGAAGCGCGAACAAATTGATTTTTATTTGAGCCACGAGTTAAACCAAAGACCGCTCCTCGAGCTTCATTATCCCAATAAGGAGTTCCAAGGCCAACAAAGGCAGGAACGATATATATGCCGTTGCTATCTTTTTCTTTAAGGGCTAATTTTTCACTCTCTTTCGCGGATTCAATCATTTCCATTTCATCTCTTAACCATTGGACTAAAGCTCCTCCGATAAAGACTGAACCTTCAAAGGCATAAGTGATTTTATCGCCAATTTGCCAGCCAATCGTGGTTAAAATTCCGTTTTTTGACAAAATTGGTTTATCTCCAATATTGGTTAACATGAAGCAACCAGTACCATATGTATTTTTAGATTCGCCTTCTTTAAAACATGTTTGACCAAATAAGGCTGCTTGTTGGTCACCCGCTATTCCGCAGATAGAAACACTATTAGAGAAGAAAGAAGCATAACCAAATTTACATGAAGATGGTTTAACTTCTGGGAGCATACAAAGTGGAATATTAAATAATTTGCATAATTCTTCATCCCATTTGAGTTCATGAATATTATAAAGTAATGTTCTTGAAGCATTGCTGACATCAGTTGCGTAAACATCACCCATGGTTAATTTATATAATATCCAAGTATCAACTGTACCAAATAACAATTGACCAGATTCAGCCTTCTTTTGTCCATCTGGAATAGCATCTAAGATGAATCTAATCTTAGAGGCGGAGAAATACGGATTGATTAATAAGCCGGTTTTAGAATGAATCAATTCCTTTTTATCATTTAATCTTTCACATATTTCTGCGGATTGTCTAGATTGCCAGACAATGGCTCTATGAGCGGGCATACCACTATCTTTATCCCAAACAATTGAAGTTTCTCTTTGGTTGGTGATGCCAATGGAATCAATATTTTTCATCGTAATATTAGCTTTTACTAATACTTCGTTTACCACATCGATAACCGAGACCCATATTTCTAATGGATCTTGTTCTACCCAACCAGGATTGGGGTAATAACATTTCACTTCTCTTTGAGCGGAATATAATGGGATAGATTTTCTATCGAATAATATCGCTCTAGTGGAGGTTGTGCCTTGATCAATTGCTAAGATAAATTTGTTCATGTTTTTTACCTACTTTCTTAAGAACGCAAGCATTTGTTCGATATCATTAACTTCTTTTTTAATATCTTTAGATAGGACTTCTGCTCCAGTTTTAGTGACTAAGACATCGTCTTCGATTCTGACTCCAATTCCTAGATCGTCAAAATATAATCCTGGTTCAACAGTGATAACATTACCGGCAACTAGAGGTTTTTCTCTATTTCTATTACCATCAGAAATATCATGAGTATCAAGACCTAAATGATGGGAGACACTATGTGGATAGACTTTAAAGATGTTATCTTCTGGTTTTAATAAGCCTAAACGCACACATTCGTTCTTCAAGAAATTAGAGGCATATTCCTGTAATTCTTTTAATGTTAGCCCTTCTTTTATGTATTCGATAACTGCTTTATTACATAGTAACACAGTTTCATAAATTTTTCTTTGCAAGTCAGTAAATTTTCCGCTTACTGGGAAAGTTCTAGATATATCCGCGGAATATCCGTTTAGAGAATAGCCTAAATCAAACAAGATTAAATCATTAGGTTTAATGGTATCCATTTCTGTGGTGTAATGTAGGCAACAAGCATTCTTACCAGTTGCACATATGGTGGTAAATGCAAGAGGTGTTCTATCTTGTTCTTGACCATAGAAATCAAAAATATTAGTTAATTGATATTCTCTTTTGCCTGGTTTTAAATTCATGAGCATTTGATTGATGCCATGTTGAGTTAGGTTAATCGACTTTCTTAAACATTCAATTTCATATGGAGATTTGATTAATCTAAGTTCGATCATATCTGGTCTAAGATTAACAAATTCTAGATGAGGGTATTTATTTTTTAATATCTCAAGATACTGAGGCATAAATAAATCTTCCGCTACTTTTAATTCAATTCCTTCATCAATATATAATCTATCTATCTTACCAAAATATGTGGAATTCTTTGCTAATCCCAGCTCAATTTTAGTTTCTAGGGCATCAGTAAATAAAATATTAGCGATTCCGCTGGTATTGCTTGCTTCTTCAGGAGTGATTCGTTTTCCTGTCCATTTTTCTTTAGTGGGATCATATTTATCGATGAATAAGTAGGTCTTATTTTCTCCGATACCTTTAACTAACATCAATACAGAATTTTCTTGTTTTATGCCGGTTAGGTAATAAAAATTCTTATTGACATCAAATGGGAAGGTTTCATCTTCACTTGATACTTTAGCGGTACCAGCGTGAACTAAAACTAGGCTCCCTTCTTTAAGCCTAGATAACAATTTTTCTCTTCTTAATTCAAATTCATTCATTTTTGTTATATATCTCCTTTTTATTTATTAACTTGATTAGCAACATCCGCGGCGGCTTTAACATAAGTTCTTAATAATTTACCCGCTCCTAATTTGGTCCCTCCAAAATATCTAACCACCACAAGCAGTGAGTGGTTTAAATCTTTGGTTTGCAATATTTTTAATATTGGGTGACCTGCGGTTCCTTTGGGTTCTCCATCATCATCACATTTAGCGTAGCCATCATACACCATTGCATAACAGTAATGCGTGGCATCTTTATATTCTTTTCTTAAATCTAGAAGTATCTTCTTGTATTCATCTTTATCGTTTAATGGATAGAGAATGGATATGAACTTAGATTTATTCTCAATTAATGTGGATTGATATATTTTTTCAACTTTGATAGACATAATTACCCAGTGGATTAATTGTATACCAATTATTTGATAAAAGGTAGCAAAACAAAAATAATATTTTTGCTTATAATTTTATTGTTGATTAGCACTACGTAATTTTTTATCATTATTTTATGGCTAACCTGTTTAAAAAGAACGAATGTTATAATTGTCATTCTCGTTATGATGTTACAAGAAAAACATGTCCAGTATGTCTCAGCGCGAATGATAAATTTAATGAATTAAAAATTGATCCTAAAACCTTATGGCTTTCATGGCCTTCACAATTAGGATTATTTCTCATTGGATTTTTTGGTTTAAGTGTGCTTGGAAGCATATTATCTTCTATTTTTGCTAATTCTGGTTTAGATGTATATCTAGCTTCTATTATCATTAATTCTATTGCTTATCTTGTTGTATTAGGGGCTTTAATTCCTATTATATTCCCACATATTAAAGATATATTTAATGGATTTAAGTCTGGTAAAAACATCGCGATGGGTTTTGCTTTCCTTGGCATGATGTTAGCCTCCAATTTCATTTATAATTTAATTGTCTACGTAATATTAAAACAGCCTCAAAGCGTTAATAACAATGAAGGAGCTATTGAAAGTATTGTTTCTATTTATCCGGTTGCTTCTTTATTGATATTTGGTATTGTTGGTCCAATATGCGAAGAATTAACTTATCGATTAGGATTATTCACCTTTTTTAAAAGAATTAACCGGGTTTTAGCATATATTTTGACAATAATCATCTTTGCTAGCATTCACTTTGATTTCTCATCTTTTGCTAATCCTGAAGCCTTAAGAGTAGAATTATTAGCCCTACCGACTTATGTGATTGCAGGCTTCCTATTAACTTTTGCTTATGATAAATTTTCTTTATCAACATCACTCATCGCTCACATTGCTAATAATGTCACCGCGATGTTGCTTCAATTAATAATGGCTAGGTTTGCATGATATGAAGAAAGTCCTATTTACTAACAGTTTTATTCTTAAGGTATTAGCGATTGTCACTATGACCTTAGACCACATCGGTTTTATGATGATATCTTATGGTATCGGTTCTTATGATGCGGCATATTTTTTAAGAATTATTGGTCGTATCGCTATGCCTTTATATGCCTTTATGGCAGTAGAAGGTGCTTTGCACAGCAAGAATATAGGTAAATATATTCTTCGTTTAGGCATCATTGGTAGTGCGGTATTTCTTTATCAATTAGTTACAGAAATATTGACCTTAAATCATATATCAGGATTTACTAGAATTTGGCAAGGTAATATATTCATTGATTTAATTTTAATTGTTTTGATGATTTATCTATTTAATCAAAAGAAAATATGGATGAAATTATTAGGCTTAATACCAATTGTTATTGGTGTGGTGTCATTATTCTTATATTCTTATGAATTAAGCAACAATCTAGTTTATTTCTTTCCATATTTCCTAAGACCTCAATATGATTTAATGGCGATACTATTAGCGTTACTATTCTACCTAGTGAGAAAATTATTAAACGCTATATATACGACTGCAGGTTTAAATCCAGAATATCATCAAGAAACGACTTCATATCACATATATCTAAATTTGTTATTTGCTCTAGCCGTGGGAATTGTTGGATTTTATCAATTCTCCTTACAATTTGTATTCCCTAAACTTGTCTATTGGGATACCACCTTACAGATGTATATGATGTTTGCCGCTCTTCCTCTACTCTTTTATAACGGACGAAGAGGATATGATAGTAAATGGTTTAGAATCGTTTCTTATTTATATTATCCAGTGCATTTGATTTTAATTTATTTAATTTTTTCGTTATTATCTATATAGGAGGAATTTTAAGATGATTAAACATGTCGAAAATTTCAATGAATTCAATGAAGAAATAGCATCCGGCACCGTATTGGTGGACTTCTTTGCCACTTGGTGTGGACCATGCAAAATGTTAGCCCCTGTTTTAGAAGGAATTGAGGCTAATAAAAAGAGCGCCGCGAAGATTATTAAGGTTGATGTCGACGAAGTCGGTGAAGCTGCGATGAAATATGGCGTTCAAGTTATTCCAACTTTAGTTTTGTTAAAAGACGGTCAAGAAGTTAAACGCACTCAAGGCTATCTACCAGAAGCTAAAGTATTAGAATTTATTGGTGAATAAGGCGATCTTAAGTGATCGCTTTTATTTTTTGCTTGTTTTAAACAAACTTTATTGTATAATAATTTTCGCTTGCAATATTATGCAGGTGTAGTTCAGTGGTAGAACACTAGCCTTCCAAGCTAGTTATGCGGGTCCGATTCCCGTCACCTGCTCCA
>CAJOOD010000151.1 GCA_905236085.1 uncultured Bacilli bacterium | reverse complement strand
TAGTTCATAAATCGGGATTCTAATAACTAACTTGTCTACAAGATGGGATTTTACTTAGCAGACCTGTCCACATAATGGGTTTTCTGCTGTTTTTACTGTCCACTTTCTGGGGTACAGCTTAAAGAATCTCCAAAATTTTTAAATTATCTCCAATTTATCTCCAATTATCTCCAATTTTTTTCCAATAATCTCCAATTTATCTCCAATAATTGAATATGAGAAATAAAGGTTATTTAATATTTTAAATAAATAATATATGGAAATTAGAGGTAATTATTACAAAAATTAGAATTTATTATTTACAAATAAGCTTGCCGTTTTCGATTTTAAAATATTTATTATCCGGATCAATACTAATTTGTGATAAATTATGAACCAATGTAAATATCCTTCTATTATCAAGAGAGTCTTCGAAGTCTTTACCGATAAATAATTTATAAACTAGGATATCATTGACTTCGATAAACACAAGACTACACATGACATATAACTCTCCAATTTCTAACATCTTGGTATTGTCATCTCCAGTTATAGTGACATTATTATGTAGTTCGACCTTTTTAATATAATTAAATCTTGCGTAATCGCTAAGATTAAATTCCCTAGCTTTGATAATTAATCTTTCTGGAGCAAATTTATAATTAAACGAATATTGGTGTAATTTAATATGATTAGGATGAACTTCTAATGTCTTAATGTTATTAAACGAATAAAAAGTATAATCATTAATATCGCTCATATTCTCATAAATAGTTACTTCTTCACTATCGGAATAATTATCTAAGGCAAATGGTTGAATATGTCTTATTTCTTTTAAAACATCCATGCCGTTTTTAGTGATATTTAAGAAGAATAAATATTCATTATTCCTGTCCACTAATCCACCCTTATATATGTAGAATCTATCGTTTTTAATATCTACACCTATATATGGTTTGTTTTTAAAATGCGACATCGCATATTTATCTATTATTTTAGTTTCGATAGGTATATTCAATTTACCATCTATATTAGGCAAGATCTTAATCAAGGTGTTTAATTTACTATCATATAAGGCATTATCTTTCATAACATAATTTGGATTATCGCCTTTAATTATGATTTCTTGTAAAGAATTACATCCTAAGAAGGCGGATGACTTAATATTTCTAACCTTATCATATATGGTTATTTTTCTAAGACTTACACAATCTTTGAATGTTTCTTTGTGGATAGATACAGCATCTTTAGGGAAATCAAATTCTTTTAAATTCCTACAGCCCTTAAATGCTCCTTCTCCTATTCTCGCAGCATTATGTTCTTTATCATCTTCAGCTTTATTTTTTAATCTTTGAGGACGGTAAACAGTTATTTCTCTAGCTAATTCCATCTGTCTAAGGGGTGTTAATTTTATATTTTCTAATTTCTTACAATTAGCGAAGGCTTCCTTTTCTATAAATGGTGATGGGTGTAATGTTATTGATTTTAATTGATAACAATTAGCGAAGGCTCTTTCTCCTACATATTTAATTTCATTATCACCAATAGTTTCTAAAACATAGCAATTCTCAAATGTATGAGCGGGAATAACATCATTTAAACCATGCCCATCATTAAATTCCCTAAGCATTCTATCCGCGAAGAAGGAATATTCTGATAATCTATATATTTGTTTTTCTTCATGCACATATAATCTATTAGGTGCCTCTGGTAAAGTGAAACTTTCTAAATAAGCACAATTAGCGAAAGCACATTCCCCAATAGTGATAAAACCAAATGGCAATCTTTTAGAATCATCTATGAGGAAATCTTTAGGAACTACTTTCGTAATATTGGTGTCATAAATGGACACAATAGTGCCCTCGTCATTATATTTAAGTAATGGCTGCTTCTTAAGAGTGTCTTTAATCTTCTTGGTCTTATCAAAGATATCATAATCATATTTAAGATATATGACTGTTTTGGGGAAATATTTATGCAATTCTTTAGCCTTATCTTCATCTATGATATGGTTTTCTAATAATATCTCTATCATCTCATAAGGAAGATATATCTCATCTTTAACTGGTTTATTATTATGTTTTAAATCACTCACGAAAGGTAAAGATATACAAAGAAATGTCTTACCAGTCTTATAAGCGAAGGTTAATTCATCAAGGACCGCTTCCGATTTAAGAGATTCTTCTGAGACATAGAATATAACACCTAGACATGTTCTAGGTAGCATATATTTATTCGCGGTATCCTTCCAAGAATCACCCGCGACCATATCCTTGTCATACCATATAGATAATCCTTCTTTTTGCAATAAGAATATATCCTTATAAACAAGCTTATAATCCTTATGGCTATAAGAGATAAAGAAATAATCCTCAGTATAAGTATCCGGACGGATACGTCCAGGAATCTCATCTAAAACATGATTATTAATATATTCAATTCTTTTACTAATCTGCTTATCTTTAGGAAGATTTAATATCTCTTCCACACTCATCTGTCTAGTAGACATAATATTATAATTCCTTTGTTATTTTAATATTACTATAAGGTAGATAGTCAATCTAGGTAGAAAATATAAATGGAGTAAAATATCGCCCTTTTGCAAGATTATCCATTATTTAAAGGAAATATAACGCTACATCTATTACTCATCAAATAAACTCATTTGAGTATACGCTACTTCGATATTAGGCAAGCCTTTAACCACATATTCAAATAAGCTAATAATAGATTCATAATCTTTAACCGCGCTATTGGGGATACGGATTAATTTGATGCCATATCTTTTACACACTTCTTCTTTTTCTCTATCTAATATCGCTGTTTTCTTACTCCCTATATGTTCTCCGCCATCTATTTCAAATACCACAATAGTGTGATAAGAACGATTAAACATTCCTCCGCTTACTTGGACTACAACATCAAATTCTTTCTTCCCTATTATTTTATAATCATCTTCATGGATATTCTTAATAGCCTCAATAACCGGAACATTTCTATCCACTCTAAAGTTAGAACCACGTCTATTAAAATATGGCTTAACTGTATCAAAGAAGTCTTTCTCATTCTTAGAATCATTAGAGAAATCATATGATATAACCGCATCAGACTTAGGGACTATTATTTCGCCATTCTTATATACATAATCAGATAATACTTTAATATCGTTACTTTCTTCTCCACTTAATTTATCAATAGCCTCTTTATCTCCGACAAAGACAAATTTCTCTTTGGCTCTAGTTACGGCGACATTAATTAATTCGTGATTATTCTTAATCCAATCCATGGTCTTTCTTGCTGTCTTAGGTGATAAGGCCGCGGACATAATGATTACTGATTTTTCTGAACCTTGTAGGGTATGAATAGTGCCCGCTTTAGTGTCATTAATTCCTAGATAGGTTAGATATTCATTAATTAACGCGGATTGATTAACAAAGGGAGTGATGACTCCAACATCTTTATAATGGTTATCTCTTATTATTTTAGCTATTTGTAGAGCCTCTTCTACATAGGAATTTCTAGAAAGAGGATTATAAGTGTTTTTCACATTATAATATGTCAAATCCCCATTATTTTTATTTAATAATTTAAGTTGATCTTCATAGAATCTCTGGTTAACAAAATTA
>CAJOOD010000150.1 GCA_905236085.1 uncultured Bacilli bacterium | reverse complement strand
GAACCCCAAGTCGTTAGCAGTAATGCTATGGATGAAGGAAGGGGTGTAGCAAACTCTATGAGCCTACGAACAGAAACTTGATGAGGCTAAATGGGAAATGTAACTTAAAGTGCAACTATCCCACCCCTTTGATAGGGAGGACTTGAACAAAAGATAAATTAAACCCAAGCAACTCAGCTGGGCATTTTTGTCGTTTGATAATTCTTCAAATATTTACATAAATCGATAACTTAAGTTAGTAAGTTGTGTAAGTTAGAAAAAAAGTAAAGGATTTGTTTAATTGTTGTGAAAATTATATTAAAATAAGAAATGTAAGAAATAGAAGAAATATTATGAATGAACTAATTGATAATGCTTTATTAAACAAAATTGAAGAATTGTTGAATAAATCTAGAGCATTTGTGTCGACTACTGTAAATACAATTCTATTAACCACTCATATGGAAATTGGCAAGGGCTTTTCGAGAGCGAATATCTGGAATATGATTCATTTTTATCAAGATTATGGAAGCGTTCAAACGCTGTCTGAACGGTTAAATTGGTCACATTATTGTGAACTTTTGTCAATTAGCGATAAAGACAAAAGATCCTTTTATGAGAAGGAATGCAGCAGCGCTAAGTGGAGTGTTAGAGAATTAAGAAGGCAGATCCAATCATCTTTATTTGAAAGACTTTTGCTATCTAACGGAAATGCTAACAAGCAAAAAGTCTTGGATCTTGCTCTTAAAGGAAACGAAATATCTAAACCAGAAGATATTGTTAAAGATCTTTATGTATTTGAGTTTTTAGGATTGCCTGAAAATAAACCTGTTACGGAATCTGATATTGAAGAAGCGTTAGTAAAACAAATTGAAAAATTTCTCCTTGAACTAGGGAAAGGATTTATGTTCGTAGGAACACAACAACAAATCACCTATAAGAACACTCATTATTACGCAGACATGGTCTTTTATAACAAAATATTAAAATCCTATGTCATTATCGAACTAAAACATTCGGATTTTATGCCAGAAGCAGTTGGACAAATAAATATGTATTTAAATTATTACAAAGCCGAGGTGAATGACGAAGGAGATAATGACCCCATTGGAATTATCTTATGCACTGATAAAGGCAATGTGAATTTGGAATATGTTTTAGGTGGGCTTTCAAATCAAATATTTGCTTCAAAATATGTTCTGTATTTGCCAAGCAAAGAAGAATTAATCAAGCAGGTAGAAATGGTGATTGAAAATAACGGTAAATAGAAAGGATAACATTATGAAAAACATTCAAGAAGATAGATTTATTGTAAGCGTTCGTGTTGGGCCAAAAGGTCAAATAACGATACCTGTCCAAGCTAGAGAAATGTTTAACATCAAAGAAGGGGACACCATTATGGTAATGGGCGATAAAAATAAAGGTATAGCCCTTATTAAAGATGATGCCTTTTACCAAATGATGGATGGGTTAAATAAAAAATGAAAATGCTAGAAGTTAAAAATATTTCTAAACATTATCCGACTTTTAATTTAAAGGATGTTTCTTTTGTCATTGAGCCAGGTAAAATCGTTGGCTTTATTGGGAGAAATGGCGCTGGTAAAACCACAACTTTAAAATGTATTTATAACCTTGTAAAACCCAGTAGTGGAGAAGTTTTATATGATGGCTCATCCATCATCGATATTGAGGCTGATTATAAGCAAGAGGTGGCAATGCTCATTGGCGAAATGGATTATTACAATACTAAAACTGTAAAAGCGTTAACTAATGTAACTAAAAGATTTTATAAAAATTGGGATGAGCATAAATATCAAAACTATTTAAAGGATTTTGGTATTGATGAAAACAAACAAATAAAAGCTCTTTCAAGCGGTATGAAAGTTAAATATGGGTTAGCTTTAGCGTTATCTAGAGGTGCGAAAATATTGCTTTTAGATGAGCCAACATCTGGCCTTGATCCTGTTAGTCGAGATGAATTAATGGATATTTTTATCGATTTAGTTAGCGATAAAGAGCACGCGATATTGTTCTCAACCCACGTTATCTCTGACTTAGAGAAATGCGCAGATCAAATCATCTATATTAAAAATGGTAAAGTAATTGTTAATGAAGATGTAACAACTTTTGAATCTAGTTATCTACATTATTCAGGCGATAGTGGGATCCTTTTTAAATATAAAGATGAATTCATCTTCTATCGCGATAGATTAGGTAAATTTGAAGGGATAATTAAAAAAGAAAACGAATTAAATATTAATGATATTAAAGTGGAAAAAAGAAAAGCGACCATGGAAGAGATAATGGTAGCGTTTGAAAGGGGCGAGAAATAATGAAAAACTTATTATATAAAGAAATCGTGCTCTGCACGAATATGCAAGTTGTTCTCTTTGCCACCTTTGCTTTATTTGTTTTGATTCCTTCTTGGCCACCTGCAATAGCGTTCGTTTACCCCTTAAGTGGACTGATGTCTTTATTTCCTAGAGGTCTAGCTAATAAAGATATCGAATATACTTCGTTATTGCCAGTTAGAAAGACCGATATTGTAAAGGGCAAAACCTTATATTTATGTTTAGTTGAAATAGTTGTTATTGTTCTAGCTTCAATAGGAGGAATCATAAGGTTCTTCTTATATAAAGAACCGACCAATCCTGATGAAATAAATTATTTCATGTCGGTGAGACCTACCATCTCCTTATTAGGATTTGTATTCTTATCTTTTGGAGTTATGAATATGGTGCTTATCGCTTTATATTACCATAACCCATATAAACGACTTGCAGGACCTAATTTGGTTTCTTTATTTATTTGCCTAATTATTTTAGCGATCGGTAGTGTGCTTATTGCCTTTATTCCTTCGTTTAGAGAATATGACACAGTAGGCATAGTTACTCAAATTGGAACTCTACTTGGTGGCATTTTGTTCTTTATTTTATTTTCGTATCTTGGGTATAGAAGTGGCTCGAAAGCATTTATTAATGTCGATTTATGAAACTTATACATCATTACAACTTTATAATGTTTTTTTCGAGTCAGTAGAGTTGTAGTTAAGAATATAAAAAATATTAATCAGAAAATCGCTGTTTTTTAAAACCCCAG
>CAJOOD010000149.1 GCA_905236085.1 uncultured Bacilli bacterium | reverse complement strand
AAATTCTAATAATTATTGCTCACAATTAGATGCAAGTATAACCACCATCAACCGCTAAAACTTGACCGGTAACATATGAAGATTCTTCTGCACCTAAGAAGATAGCAGCGGAATTAAGTTCGCCTTCTTTACCATATCTTCCCATAGCAACACTTCTATTAGCAAATTCTTGGAAATATTCAGTATTTAATGTTTCTTCGGTTAATTCGGTATAGAAATAGCCTGGACAAATCGCATTAACAGTAATACCAGTTCTTGCTAATTCAGCAGCGGCGCCACGTGTGAAGTTAACAACACCACCTTTAGTGGTATGATAAGCGATGGTTGGCAATAAGGTGTTACCAACTAAACCATAGATAGAAGCAATATTGATTACTCTACCATAGGTTTGTTTACCATTAGCAATGCCTTCCTTCATGAGGTTAGCAAAAGCTCTAGTAACTTTCATAACAGAAGTTAAGTCTAAACCAACGGTGAAGTCCCAATCTTCATCTTTGAAATCTAATAATGGTGTGCCTGTACCTTTTTCTCCACCAGCATCATTAATTAATACTTCAACATGACCAAAATGTTTTTTGGCTTCTTCTACCGCATTAGCGATGGATTCATTAGATGTAACATCACATTTAACTGGAAGCACATCAACTCCATATTCTTCTTTTAACTGTTTAGCTAATTCTTCTAATCTTTCAACACGTCTTGCTAATAAAACTAGATTAGCGTGAACTGCGGCGAAGCCTTCCGCCATTTGTTTGCCTAGGCCAGATGATGCACCAGTAATAGCGACTACTTTACCAGTGTAATCAAAATAAGTTTTTTTCATTTTATCTCATTCCTTTCATTTTGTAGGTCTTATAGGTCCTTATGTGCACATTATAACACACGCACACGCGTGAAAGGAAATTAAAATCAGTATTTTTTTACTAAATAGATATTAAATTGTAACTCCTTATCTAATCATTTATGATATCTTTGATGAAAATAATTATTGTGTGTAACGCTTTTAAAAATACTTTCAAATCTCAAGAAATTAATGAAGTTTTGAGGGATTTATTAAGGAAAAAGCATCCAGATTTTGCTATTTCTACCTACACTATTTCTGATGGAGGAAATGGCTTTTTGGATTCCATTAAAAGTTATGGTTACGATTATCAGGAATGTTTTATAAATGTTATTGGTTCATATAAAGGCAAAATTATAAAGGCGCCATACATAGTTATTGATAATACTGTATATATTGAAAGCGCGCTTATATGTGGATTAGAGGGTCTAGATAATCCCAATCCAAAAGAAACAACAACATACGGATTAGGAGAAATGATAAAGGATGCTTTAGATAAAGGTTATAGAAATTTCAAGATTGGTCTAGGTGGAAGCGCCACTAATGATATGGGAATTGGTATGATGTCCGCTTTAGGAGTTAGATATCTATCACATGGAACAATAATTGATAAGCCTACAGGTGGAGATATGATTAGTATCGATAAAATTGATGAAAGCCATCTAGATAAGAGAATTAAAGAATGCAAATTAGAAATATTAAGCGATGTAAATAATCCATTATTAGGCAAAAGTGGCGCGACTTATACCTTTGCTCCTCAAAAAGGCGCAGATGAAGAAGATATTAAATATTTAGAAAAGGGTATGGAAAATATCGTTAGCCTTATTAAATACGAAGATAAATATCCAGGCGGAGGCGCTGCTGGTGGCTTAGGAGCAGGATTAATTCATTATTTCCATGGAAAGATAATTTCTGGAATAAAAGAAATAATTAAGATTTCTAATCTAGAAAAAGATTTAAAAGATGCTGATTTATTTATTACTGGAGAAGGCAAGATAGATAGGACATCATTTTCAGGTAAAGCCATATCACGTTTATATGAAACCGCGAATAAATATAATGTAGAAACTTTATTTATATGTGGCCAATTAGAAAAAGGGATTATATTAGAACATTATCTTATCGTTGGAAAAGAATATAAGTCCTTAGAAGACATGAAAAACAATGCAAAAAAGGATTTAATTGATAGATTTTCCAAATATATAGGATTAGAAAAAGCCAAATAGACTAATCCATTTGGCTTCCTCAAGGAGTTCATTATAAACTATTTATTTTCTAATTGCTCCGCTTTTAATCGCGGCATTTTTGACACATTTTGCCACCATCTCATGAGCTTTAGGATCATAAGCATATGGTAAGATGTAATCGACTTTTAATTCTTTTTCACTGACACAGCTAGCAATGCCTAAGGCTGCGGCCATCATCATTTGTTCATTAACTGTGGAAGCCTCTGCATCAATTGCTCCTCTAAATAATCCAGGGAAGACAAGGACATTATTGATTTGGTTAGGATATTGACTAGAACCTGTGCCAATAATATATGCTCCAGCTTCTTTAGCTTTTTCAGGCAAGATTTCTGGAATTGGATTAGCGCATGTGAATAAGATTGGCTTTTCATTCATAGATCTAACCATATCTTGACTAACACAATCAGCGACGCTGACACCAACAAATACATCAGCGCCTTTCATCGCATCAGCAAGAGTACCAGTTAAATGTCTTCTATTGGTGAGTTTAGCTAATTCTTGCTTAGAGGTATTTAATCTTAAATCACCTTCACAGATGATACCTCTAGAATCACAGGCTGTGACATCCTTAACTCCATAGGCTAATAATAATTTAGCAATCGCCACCCCAGCGGCACCTGCACCGTTAATAACTACTTTGATTTCATTGATTTTCTTATCGACTAATTTTAAAGCGTTAATCAAGGCCGCTAAAGTAACAATCGCAGTACCATGTTGATCATCATGGAAGACAGGGATGTTTAATTCGGCTTTTAATCTTCTTTCGATTTCAAAGCATCTAGGCGCGCTGATATCTTCGAGATTAATTCCGCCAAAACTACCAGAAATTAATTTAATTGTGTTAATAATTTCTTCCGTATCTTTAGATTTAATACAGATTGGGAAGGCATCAACATCACCAAATGATTTAAATAAGGCACATTTTCCTTCCATAACTGGCATACCAGCTTCTGGACCGATATCACCTAAGCCTAAGACTGCGGTTCCATCGGTAATAACTGGGACAGTATTCCATCTTCTTGTTAATTTAAAACTTTTATTAACATCTTCATGAATGACCATACAAGCTTCCGCGACTCCAGGAGTATAAGCGAGCATTAAATCTTCATTAGAAGAAACTGGGACACGAGGCTTAACTTCTATTTTTCCTCGCCATTCATAATGTTTTTGTAATGATTCTTCTTTAATATTTTTCATATTTCCCCCATTATTACATTGGTATAAAGGATATTGAGGCGGATAATGACATCATGATGAATATCATACATACGAGAACCGCGCCTAAATATACGTTACCAGATTTTCTATAGATGATACGATTAAGGATTGGCAATAAGAACATCATTGGAATTAAACCAAATACCATGTTGACATATAACCACATCTCTGATGTATCAGCCGCGGAATAATATCCATAATAGACAGTGCCAGTCTTGAAGTAGACAAAGTAGTTAATGACTAAGATGAATACTAAGCCGATGGAATTAGCAATACCACCTACTAGGAGGACTTTCCATTCGCTCCAACCTTCACGGCCGATAGATAAATTGACTCTGATAGAATTGGATAAATAGAATACTAAGAATCCCGCTAAGTAGATAAGCCATGTCATCAAGAATCTTGGTTGTAATGGTGAAGCAGATATTAAAGTGAATCTGAAATCTTGATGCATGGTGATATACATCAATTGTAATAATCCATAGAACGTGAAGAATAAGACAACTGCTAATCCTAATGAGACTAATAAGTCACGCCAATTGACTTTTAATCCTTTAAATCTAGACCAGTCAGCAGTATTTTCTTTACCGGTTACTTTGGAATAAATAATTCTAACAAGGTTTTCAATAGCAGGAACACCAGCCCATAAGATTAAGCCAATCGCACCATTGAAGATAGCCCATAAGAAGACAGCATTCATCATTCTAGCTGGGAAGTAATAAGTATAGATGTTACCAGCAGCATCTGGGAACCAATCCATAGTTAGTCTTGCTAATGGAATGTAGTCTAAGCAAGCGATAATTGCTGTTAAGACCATTGGAGTCCAGAATAAGACTTTATCAAGGAATGTTTTGTTCTTTTTCGCTGCTAAACGGCCATCTTTTAACTCTTTTTTGTAATCGTCTTTAATTTGTTGTTCTTCTTCTCTTCTTCTTTCACCGCTTCTTCTTAAGAATGGGATAAAGTCGATAACAAAGAATAATAATGAGAAGATAAAGATAAAGGCAAAGACTAAAGCTAAGCCATTAGAGGCTTCTTTACCAAACCAGGTTTGTGAAGCATCATCAATATCGGTATCAATCGCTAAAGCTCTTCTGAAGAAATTAGTGGTATTAGCAATAGATACGGGATCATACATTTCAAAACAGTGATTAATCATTTCGTGATGGATAATACGATATGTACCATCTACAAATGAACCGTAATCAAAATCTTGAGTAAATGATGTATAGGAATTCTTATCCGCTCCATTGACATCGTTGATGAATTTTAAAGCGACATATTCATATGCGGTATTAGAATCTTGGTATCGGAATGCACCTTCATCATAATAAGCATAAGATAAGGCGAGATTTGAACGGATATTTTTAAATCTATTAGCCGCGGATGATTTAATATAACCAGAAATATAAGCGGCTTTAATAATAGATTCAGCATATGTTGAACCAGCATAATCGACACATAATTTAGAGACATCACCGCCACCAGCACTATGTCCGATTGCACCAAATCTATCTCTATCGATATAGGTGAAATCATCGGTGTTGTTATAGACATATTGGACTAAATAATCTAAGCCATCACAAGCATCGTTATAAGAAACTTGACCGGTAATATTACCATCAGCGTCATAAGTCCAGCCACCATAAGTAGAAGCACCTTGGCTTCCTGGGTCGATAGTAAATACTACCGCGCCACGTCTAGATAATTCGATCGCATATTGTGACATAGTGGCTTTAGTTCTTGTAAAACCAGGAAGCACAAATACGACTGGTAATAAATTGGTGTGAGATGCAGATTTAGGTCTATATTCGGTAACTGCGAAAGATACATCATCGTTAGCGATAACAAAGTTATTGCCTAATAATCTATTTTCTGCACCATTGTTATATTGTAATGTTTTAGCTCTATCAAGAGTAAAATCACTAACTTGAACGGTATAGCCACTTGTTTCAAATGTCATCGCGCTGAAAGATGAAACAATCACGCCACATAAGCCAATAAGGACTAAAATGAAGGATGATTTTTTATACCATTTCTTTTCTTTTTTAACTTTTGGTTCCGCTTTTGCAGGGTTTTCCACTAATAAGTACTTATCTTCGCCCTTATATAATAATGCGATTAAGTTAAGTATACATGCTGGGCATTGTAATACTGATATAACAGTAAAGACAATATAAGAAATAAAATATTTTTTCTCTAATTGCCCATGTTCATCGACCTTATTACGTAATGTGGAAACATATAATCCAGTGTATAAGGACAATAAGCTAAATACTAGGTATAACCAATATATATTCTCTCTAACTGAGAAATATAAAGCGGTAACCACCATGTATAAGGCGGCAAATACATAGGATATGATGGAGGCTGCTAGCATTAAATTTCTTTTGGTCTTCATTTTCTCCTACCTCCTATTTGAAACAATCGAGACTGTCATCAGTCAAGGCCCATTCATAGACCTTTCTTGAGACTTCGTCTTCTGTAAGTAAGGCGATAACACGGTTAGTCTTACCACCCATATAGATATTGTTTTCTGATCTTTCAACGGTTTCAACACCACCAGTTGAGGTGATATTATTGCCAACGCCTAATAAGACATTGACATCGCCGTCTTTATTAATAGCCGCGCCCATCGTGGCAACATCGCCGCCATAACCACGGATATCGATGAGGTCTAATTCATCTTGTGTAGCGCCTTCGCTGGTTAAGTATTCTTTTAATTTAACTGTCCAGTTATCAATCATATTTTGATCTAAACCAGATGTTGTGGTCTTGTTATACCAACCAATAACACAATAATAGTCAATCTTTGGTATATCTTCTTCAGCGATTAATAATGGTCTCATAACCACAGTTGAATTATTGGCCAAATCTTTGATATCCATATAATGGACAATACCATCACAATATTTAGAATTAAAATCTGGATCGGTATACCTAATAGTTCTTAAATCATAAGCGGTCCAGCCAAAGAAACGGAAATCAACAGGGATATAGGCATCGCTTAATACTGGTGTTAATGAATTTTTAAATTGAGTAACGGTATCTGTTTTTAAAACTTCATTATCATACTGATAAACGACATTAATCTCCTCTTCTAATGATTTGGCTAATCCGCATCCAGAAAGTAAAGGTAATATCGTCAGAGCAGCTAGAATTATAAAATGTCTTTTCATTACTTAAACTCCTTTGTTTATCTTTATGATGATTTTTTGTATACTTATATCAATAACTTATAACTGAGGGTTAATTATGAATTATGAGTATTTTAATGTCTTTTTAGTAGTAGGCAAGCACAAGAACATCACACGAGCGGCTCAAGAATTATACACATCTCAGCCAGCGGTTACCCGCACTATCAAGAAATTAGAAGCGGAATTAGGCTGTCAATTATTCACTAGAACCAAGAATGGTGTGGAATTTACCAAAGAAGGAGCTAGATTATATACCTTCGTGGAATCAAGCGCTATTCAGTTATCTAGAGGGATGGATGAAATAGCTAATTCAGTTAATTCCACCACTGGCACAATTAGGATTGGAGCCACATCCACCGCTTTAGATGAATATCTTTATTCATATTTAGATAAGATGTCTAAGGCCTATCCGCATATGCATTTTGTGGTTTCTTCTTCCTCTAACGATAAGACTATTGATCGCTTAAATAATAAATTAATCGATATCGCTGTCGTCTCCACACCTTATCACACTCCTAGAGATACTTTGCAAGCTATCAAATTATCAGAATTCAAGGATGTTGTGGTCTGTGGGAATGAATATAAAGATTTATTAAATAAGAAATTAAATCTTAAGGATTTAGAGAACTATCCATTTTTAACTCTTTCTAAAGATATGCAATTAAGAGAATTTTTAGATGATATATTTATCAAAGAGAAGATAAACATTAATCCAATTGTTGAGACCAATTCTGTTTCCATCTTATTGCCGTTAGTGATCAACAATATGGGTTTAGCTATCATCCCAGAAACAGTGGCTAAACGTTCTCTTGAAACTGGTAAATTACATATACTTGATGTTGATTATGACTTCCCTGTTAGAGAAATTCACCTACTATATGACACTAGTTTTGTCTTACCAAGAGTGGTAAGAGAATTCTTGAAATCCATTCAAGAGGAAGACTCATAACGAGTCTTCCTCTTTTTTAATGAATGTTATTCTGCTTCAACAGGATTTAATAAGGCAATAGCCCCATCGGTGTTCATATAGGTCCATAAGAGATCTACGTTATAGATATTCTCTCCACCTAAGAGGTAAGCAGCATATCTAGCAGTATTACCATCGATTGATTGAGCAAATTCAGAAATCTTAATATAACCTTTAGCATTTGTAATATTTTTGCCGCCACCAAGGATCATATCGATTGGAGCATCAACATGTTCAGTATTATATTTTTCAACTAAACTAACAAGAGCTGAGACATTGGTGGAAGCATCACCTAGGACTACGAAATTAAGATTTTCAATTCCGTTATCACCTAATTCTGCTGCAAATCCAGCCTCAAATGCTGTTTGAGTGCTTTCTTTGAAGAATTTTCTATAAATACCCACTGTTAATGTATTTGTTTTAGCTGGATTTAATAAAGAAATGGTTTCAGCTTCATTTAAATATGTCCATAATCTATTAATATTTTCGGTATTAGTAGATGTAGATAAGTATGCAGCATATCTCTTAGCATCGCCATCGATTGATTGAGCTGTTTCAACTAATTTAGCATAGCCTTCAACACTAGTAATGTTATTACCGCCACCTAAGATGATATCAACAGGAGCTTCAGTGTTCTCAGTATTATAATCTGCGACAATTGAACTTAAACTAGAAACATTAGTGGAAGAATCACCAAATGCAACAAATACTAAATTAGTGATATTGGTAATTTCTTTTTCTGCTAAATAAGCTTCAAAACCTTGTTTTAATCTAGTTTGTGTAAATTCTTTAACAAATTTCGCATAGAAGCCAATGGTTAAGGTATCAGATGTAACAGGATTATCAATTAAACCTGGAAGTGTTTGTTCTTCTTCTTCAGTTGGATTTAGTAAGGCAACACCTTCTTCTGTTTGAGCAAAATTCCATAATCTTAAGGCGTTTTCAGAGTTAACTAAATCATTAAATACACCATAATATCTAGATTCATTGCCGTCGATGGTCATCTTTCTCTCACCGGTATATAAATCTAATTTTTTATAAGATGTTGTACCAGCGGTTGTGCCAATATTACCGCCACCACCTAATAAGACGTCAGCCTCATTTTCGCTAAGATATTCTAATGCTATATCAACGAACGCGCCAACATTGGTATTGCTTTCGCCTAAGACGACATAATTGATATTTGTGACACCATAATTATTTTCATCACAATAGGCTTCAAATCCTTCCATGAAGTTTTTAGCGATTTCTTCGCTTACATATCTCTTATAGAAAATAACATTTAAGTCTGTTGTGGTTACTAAATTACCTTCTAATGGATCAGTAGGTTCATCTGGTTCTTCATCACCTCTAGGTTCTGGTAAAGTGATATCTTCCGCTTTTAGATTGTAAGATAAAGTGAATAAATTTGGACCAAAGGTAGCAATATTACCTTTTAACCAATCAAAGAATGATAACATTGGAGCATTGTCAGTTAACAAGGCTACTGTTCTACCAGCAACATCACCAAATGTAACACCACCAACTTTGTTTTCGTTATCGCCGTCTAATAAGCTAACACCACCTGTGGAGTTGATGTTATTACCAACACCTAATAATAAGTCAACATCACCATCAGCGTTAATCGCGGCGCCCATCTCTGCGACTGCACCAGAATAAGCTCTAACAGAAATCTTATCTAATTCAGCTTCAGTAGCACCGAATTTTCTTAAGTAGGTTCTGATATTCTTGTATGCGTGCTGCGCTACGGTATCATCCATACCGCTGGTTTCGGTCTTGTCATACCAACCAATAACAGCGTAGTATTCTTTAGTCGCATCTTTGGTGTCTCTGACATTTAATTCAGTTTCATCTTCGCCACCAGCGACAACGAATTTAGCATAAACTGTCAAATCAGAAGTAACTAATGTTGTGCCTAATACGAATTCGGTGGTTTTATCTTCTAAGAACCAGCCTTTGAATTCATATCCAGCTTTAGAAGGTGTCGTAACTTTACTAGCATCCACTGCAGTACCTTCTTTAACTCTAACAGTGGCATAACGTTCTTCATCCACCATGAAGACCACATTGTAATAAACTGAGACCGGTTCTTCAGATGAAGTTGATGATGATATCGTCTCTTGACTTGTAGTAGTGGCATCACCACCACCGCCTTGATTACAAGCCACTAAACTTGTAAGCAAGAATAGAGAAGGGACGAGAAGCAATAATTTTTTCTTTTTCTTTGATGGATTTATTTCATCATATATTTGTCTTATTCTTTTCATTTTATCTTCTTTTTTCTCTAAGCTATTTTCTTTT
>CAJOOD010000148.1 GCA_905236085.1 uncultured Bacilli bacterium | reverse complement strand
TAGATATCACGATGTTTGACGAGGAAGTTATTACCTTTTTAGCCACAAAATTCTCTAGAGATGTCCGTGAACTTGAAGGTGCGTTAAATAGGTTAATATTCTATATCATTCAAAAAGGTGATACAAAGCGTATTACCATGGATGTTGCAAGCGAGGCTGTGTCTTCTCTTGTTGGAGGTAAACAAGTCGCAACAGAGATTAACGAACAAAAAATAATCAATATTGTCGCCGACTATTACAACCTCACTCCATCACATTTAACTGGAAAGATTAGAACAGGACAAATCGCCTTAGCAAGGCACATCGCTATGTACTTAATTAGAGAAGTTCTTGATGTTTCACTTAAAAAGATTGGTGAAGCTTTCGGTGGTAGAGACCATACGACGGTGATGAACGGAATTGAGAAGGTGGAAAAAGGGTTGAAAACTAACGAACAACTCCAATCTGCGATAAATGAGTTAAAGCAAAGAATCGGTGCTTAAAAATTTATTGAAAATAAAAGACAAAGACCATGATTATGTGCTAGAATATGAGAGGTTAGAGAAAAGGGCTTAAAAATCGAGTTATCCACATAATCCACCGAGATAATTATTATTAATAATAAAAAAAGAAAAGAGGAATAAATAAAAATATGCGTTTCACGATTAAAAGAGATGAATTTCTTAAAGGATTAAATATCGCATCTAGAGCGGTTCAAAATAAAACACCTGTTCCAGTTTTAACTAATCTTAAATTGGACCTTAATGAAGAAGGATTGTTTATCACGGGTTCTAATTACGATTTAACTATTAAAACATTAATTCCTCATAATGTTGAAAATAACGAAATCATTAGAAATTATAAAGAAGGCTCAACCTTGTTAAATTCTAGAATCTTCTGTGAAATTATTAGAAAGATGGAATCCGAAGAAGTTACTGTTGAAGTTATCGATTCAACACTAGTAACTATTTCTGATGCGAATTCTGATTATAAATTAAACTGTGTTAGACCAGAAGAATATCCAGATTTAGATTTGGACCCAGAAGAAATCAGTTTAACTATGACCACTGCGGAATTTGGTTTAATGGTTGATCAAACTGCTTTCGCTGCTTCCACAAAAGAACAAAGACCATATCTTACTGCGATTAATTTAGAAGCTGGAGAAGGAATCTTGACTGCCACTGCGACTGACTCTGCGAGAATGGCAAAGAAAAATATGTCAATTCCTGAAGGCATCAATTTCAATGTTAATATTCCAGCAAGAATGATGTCGGAAATCGCTCATCTAGTTGAAGGCACTTCATCTCTTGAAATTTCTGTCAGCAACAAAAAAGCGTTATTTACCTTTGGTAAAACTATTATCGCCACAAGACTAATCGCTGGCGACTATCCAAATACTAGAAATATCGCACCAAGAATTGTTAATCACACTTTAGAAGTCAATGCTCAATCATTAATTAAAGCCATTGATAGAGCAAACATTCTTTCTATCGATAGAGAAAATGTTGTTGACCTCATTATGTCTGAAGAAGGCATTGAAATAAGTGCAAAATCATCACAAGTTGGTTCTGCAGTTGAAAGAATTGATAACTATAGATATGAAGGCAATCCATTAACTGTTTCCTTTAATTCTGAATTTGTTGTCGCTGCGGTTAAGGCTCTTGGAAGCGAAGATGTTCTCTTCTCATTTGTCGGTGAAATGAAGCCATTTGTCATTAAAAATCCATCTGACGAATCGATCATCCAAGTTGTCACCCCTGTGAGAACCTACTAAAATTTTGAATTTAAGCCACTTTTTAGCCCATTCTAGGCACTATAGAAAATAAGGGAATAAAAATATTCCCTTTTTATTTTATAACGTGTATAATGCTGTTATAGGAGTTTTTTGTGGCAATTAGAAAAATAAAACTTAAAGAAGATGCTGAATATATGACACTCAATGTTCTTCTTAAAATCGCAGGAATTATTGATACAGGTGGGATGGCAAAAATATATCTCGCTGAAAATCTCGTTCTTGTTAATGAAGAAGTTGAGAATAGACGCGGCAGAAAACTTTACCCTGGTGATATCATCAAGGCTTCTAATCAAATATTTGAAATTGTCAAATGATTGTCAAAAAAATCGCACTAAAAAACTTCAGAAATCATGACGATTTGTCTCTTGAATTCCAAAAAGGATTAAACATTATTACTGGTAATAATGCGGTTGGTAAGACCAATATAGTAGAGGCTATCTATTATTTGTCCCTTGCTAGATCGTTTAGAACCCAAGATAACAAAGATTTAATCAAGCACGGAAAAGATTGGGCGGAAATAGAATCTTTGATTCTAGAAGGAGATATCCCTAGAAAAATTAAGGTTACATTCGCTAATCAAGCAAGAGCAATCTATATCAACGGGAACTCAGTTTCTAAGATATCTGATTTGTCCAAATGCATGAATGTCTTACTTTTTGAGCCTAAAGATGTATTGTTCTTTAAAGACTCACCTAAAGTTAGACGAGCATATTTAGACACAAATATCTCCAAAAAATCCACAAAATATCTAGACACCCTCTCTAGATACGAGAAGTATTTAAGGCAAAGAAATGACGTTCTAAAAAGTGACGAGCCCGATATGGAATTATTAGACACCATTACGGATATGCTTGTCGAATTATCAGAGCCCTTAGTGGAAATGCGTGGGGCCTACTTGAAGGATATCAACGATATCCTTATAAAAATAACGCGCGCGCTCACAGGCGAGGATTCAGAAATTGAAATCAAATACAACCCATATGTTGAATTGGGTGATGACTTCAAGGAACGCGCTAAAGAAGCGTTTAAAAGAGCGTTAGAGGGAGATTTGAAACGGAAGGCAACTTCCATAGGGGTTCATCGAGAAGATTTCTCTATAAGCCTCAATAAGCGTGATATTGGCGAATTTGGTTCTCAAGGTGAGAATCGTATGATAGCCCTTGCGCTTAAACTTAGTCCCTATTTCTTGATTGAAGATAAGGACAAAAGGCCAGTCATTGTGCTTGATGATGTGATGTCAGAATTAGATCAATCGCACAGAACAAGGCTTTTAAAGCTCGTAAGTAAATTTGAGCAGGTATTTATCACCGCGACCAAATTAGAGGTCAAGGGAGCCACTCAATTTAGATTAAAAGACAAATAAGGAGGGTTTTCTGAATGGAAGAAGAAAACAAAGAAGTAGTTAATACTCCTGCTGAAAGCGAAGAAGTAATGAAAATTGAAGTTTCTGAAATGAACGAAGAAGAAGTTCAATTAGAAAAAGCTGATGCGAAGTATACTGCGACAAACATTCAAGTTTTGGAAGGACTTGAAGCTGTAAGAAAAAGACCTGGTATGTACATTGGTACAACATCCACAGCGGGCCTTCATCACCTCGCATGGGAAATCGTCGATAACGCGATTGATGAAGCTTTAGCGGGCTATTGTACTGAAGTTACTGTATCAATTAATGAAGGAGACACGATCACTGTTGTTGATAATGGTCGTGGTATTCCTGTTGATGTTGTTGGAAAAACTGGATTATCTGGTGTTGAAACCGTTTACACCATTCTCCACGCGGGTGGTAAATTCGGTGAAGGCGGTGGATATAAAGTATCTGGTGGTTTACATGGCGTTGGTGCCTCAGTTGTTAACGCTCTTAGTGAATGGCTAGAAGTTTATGTTCATAAAGATGGTGGTATCTATTTTATTAGATTTGAAAATGGTGGTCACCCAGTAGATAGACTCAAAAGAGTGGGCGATTGTAACGATTCTGGAACCACAGTTACATTCAAACCAGACCCCACTATTTTCGTAGAAAATACAGTATACGATTACGCAATTATTAGAGATAGATTAAAACAAGTTGCTTATTTAAACCGTGGTATCAAAATTAATGTCTATGACAAGAGACCTGGTCAAGAAGCACAAGATCATTTCTGCTACGAAGGTGGTATTAAAGAATATGTCCGTAGCATTAATAAAAACAAAGAACCACTTTTTGAAGAAGTGATTTATTGCGAAGGTAAAGAAGCTATCACTTTAGCGTCCGGTAGTGAAGCACACATTTATGCTGAAGTAGCGATGCAATATAACGACGAATATTCAGCGAATATCTTCTCCTTCTGTAACAATGTTCACACCCACGAAGGTGGAACCCATGAAGAAGGCTTTAGAATGGCGATAACTCGTGTCATTAATGCATACGCTCGTGAAACTAAGATGCTTAAAGAAAACGAAGATAATCTCACCTATAGTGATGTTACCGAAGGTTTA
>CAJOOD010000147.1 GCA_905236085.1 uncultured Bacilli bacterium | reverse complement strand
CGAACGTGTCCAATTAACTAAAATTTATTGAAATTTGACCTGTCCAATTGGGTCATTTTTCACTGAAATTTAACCTGTCCAGTCACACAAACATTTTTCTTATTGCTATAATAAAGCGATGTCAAAAATAACTAGAGGCCAACAAGGCGAAAAGAAAGTCAAAGACTTACTTAGCAAAAGCAAAGAATATCATAAAGTCATAAATGATATTACTTTTGTCGTAGGTAAAAACGAGATGTCTCACCAAATAGACCACATATTAATTCATCCACATGGAGTATTTGTTATAGAAACCAAAAATTATTATGGAGAAATAATATCTGATACACATGATTCTTTCTGGTTAAAGATAGTTAATGGTAGACAAGAAAAAATATCAAACCCATTAAAACAAAATAAATCTCACGCGGTCGTGGTCTATAAATTATTAAAAGGTAAGTATGAAGTTATACCAGTCGTAGTGTTTGTTAAAAACAACGCTCCATATATGGATGATGAAAATGTTATTAATATGGAGGATTTATCTCTGTTCGTAGAATCACACCCATATCAAAAATTGTTAAACAAAGAAGATATTGATTTGATATATGAGACATTAAAAGAAAACAAATCAGATATATCCAAGAAAGAACACCTAGAAAACATCTATTATCTAAAACAAGTTAAACAAGAATTTAGACTCGAAATGGAATATGCGATTGAAAATAGATTATGTCCTCGATGTGATCATAATATCGTTGTTAATGGTAGAGATTGGAAATGCTCTAATTGCGATTTTAAATTTAAATTGTAGCAAATCTTAAATATTTTTTAAAAAATTAGCAATAACAAGTTATTCATTTGCCCCATCAATTGTCTTTCTTTGATGACTTATAACATCAACATGATAAACGAAGTCTTCTTTCTTAATCGCATAGACAACATCATTAACCATAGCCATCGAAGAGGAATAGGCAAAGATGATATCAAGTTGTAAACATTTCTTATCTTGATACATGATTTCTTTTGACTCGGTATGTTTGATAACTAATTGTCCTTCTTCCGCTCTTTTGACAATATCAGATAGAAGAGGATGCTCATCTTCATAAATAATGGTCACTTTTGGAGATTTAGTAAGAATATATTTCTTTAACCTTCTTAATAACGCCATAGCAATCACTAATATTATAGTGGCGATAATAGCTTCTAAAATATAACCCGCGCCAACCGCTAAAGAGATACCTGCGGTAGCAAATATTGTCGCAGAAGTTGATAAACCTTTAACGGAGGCTTTGCTTTTGATAATAACACCAGCGCCAAGAAATCCTAAACCAGTCACAACCGCCGCAATGACACGAGAGATATCAACCTTATATTGGAAAGCAGCCCCAGTCGCAGGCATACTGTTGGACATTAAATTAATCGCGGAACTTAAGCCATATACTGACAAAGCACTTAAAATTGAGCATGATAAAGCGATTAATACATGAGTTACCACCCCAGCGGGGCGTCCATGAATTTCTCTTTCTAACCCAATAAAAAAACGATAAACAAATAGAGATAACACTAACAATTAGGCAATATAAAACTGGTTCCCATCCTTGAAACATAAAATTAATCTTAATAATGGCTTCATCCATAATTATAGCCTCCAACAAACTAGGCTAATTATACTAATCCAACCAATTCTTTAAAATGATAATCAGTCAAAATTATGTGCAAATTGGGCAAAAAAATAATAAATTTATATTCGTAGTAATAATATAAATACCATTTTGAATAAAAAAATGTATAGTTAATACTATAAGAAAGAAAATGAATAATAAAAAATTAACACTTGTCTTATTATCAACAATATTGAGTGCATCTATTATTGGCGCCTCTTTTGTTGATATTAAAGAGGCATCCGCGAGTGTTGGTAATTATACAACTTCCGCGGCGACATATTATAACGGTATCACCGCGACAGGCGGAAACGAATTATTAGGTCAGCTACATGATTTAATGATTAATACTCATAAAACATATACTACATATAACGATTGTAAAACCGCTGAATATGTCTATCAAACCGATCCAGGCACCACAAGTGCATATGTAACTGATTTTTATACTCAACAAGATATCGCCAAAGAGTGGGGTTTAGGTGCGGTTGGAACATGGAATAGAGAACATGTATGGTGTGAATCACATTCTCCCGCGGTAGGCGATACTTTGCTATGGGAAAGAGGAAACGAAAAATACGGCGCTTCTGATTTGCACCATTTAAGACCTATTGAAACCACATTAAATTCTTCTAGAAATAACTCTCCATATGGAAATTTATCTGATTTTGGTGTTAATAGAGAAAATAATAAGAAATACGCAAAAGATACAAGTAGTCAAAATTCTCAATTAGGTGGATATAAAACCGGAGATATATTTGAACCTCTAGATGGTGCAAAAGGAGATGTTGCTCGTGTGTTGATGTATGTATTAATGCACTATAGCACTTATTCTTTAATCGGTGGAACTACCGATGGTAATATTAGCCAATATACAGGCGCGTTTAAAATTAATGATATTGTTGCCACACCTGCTGGTACCGAAGATGCTGCTTGGGAATTATTATTAAATTGGAACGCAAACGACCCAGTTAGTACTGCAGAGCAAACAAGAAACGAAGCCGCAGCTAAATTCCAAGGCAATAGAAACCCATTTATCGATCATCCTGAATATGCTTCTAAAATATGGGGTAATGTCACTTATGATGATTTAGAAAGTTTATCTATTAATCAAACATCAGTAGTTTTAGATAAAGGTGGGGCTGTCTCTTTAGCGGTTACTCCATATCCTTCTACCGCATCTGGTTCTGTTACTTGGACCACCAGTAATAGCGATGTCGCTACTATATCAAGTTCTGGTACAGTAAACGCGGTTGGGGTTGGAGATGCAATTATCACCGCGACATCAAATGTTAATAACGAAATTAGTGTCTCGTGTTCCATAAAAGTAAACAAACAAGTGAGTTTTGCTATAGTTTTTAATGAAAACGATAATGATAGTACGATTGCTTTAAGTACATCAACATTCCTAGGAGAAAACAATGTCGCTAGCAACACTCTTATTAAAACAGTAGCCGAAACCGACAAATGTTATACAGGTACAAGTGGAATGAAAATGGGTACCAGCAGCGCTATTGGAACCTTTACCGCCATACCAGTAGATGATGCTCAAGAAAAAGTAACATCTATAACCATTAAATCAGAAACCTATAATAACGATACTGGTAAATTAATCCTTAAAAATGAAAACACAATGTTAATAAACAATATCACTCCAGGAGAGAATTATACCTACGAATTTGCTAATCCTACAGATATTGCATCCTTTACTATAGCCACCACATCTAAACGAGCGTATCTTTACGAAGTTATATTTAATGTTTATAGTGAATCCATTGCTTTAAATAAATCATCACTAGAATTAAATTATCAAGAATCTGAAACTTTGACCGCTGATAAGAGCGAAGGTCTAGGAGATATTACTTGGACCTCATCTAACCCTTGGGTAGCTACAGTTGATAATAATGGCTTAGTTACCGCGGTTGGTGGGGGAACCGCAACGATAACTGCTACCGCAGGAACTGTTTCTGATACATGCGAAGTATTAGTAAACGAAGAATTTAATGCTATTGGTGACTTTGCTCAAGTGACAAAAGTAACGGGCACATCTGAATTAGTAGCAGGTGGTGAATATGTTATTTTAAGTGAAAAAAATAGCGTGATCCACGCAATGAGTAAATATGTAAGTGGAAATAACATTAAATCCAATGT
>CAJOOD010000146.1 GCA_905236085.1 uncultured Bacilli bacterium | reverse complement strand
GCTACTGATGGTGTTATGCCACAAACCCGTGAACACATCTTACTTGCTCGTCAAGTTGGTGTCCCATGGATCGTTGTATTCTTAAATAAAACTGACTTAGTTGATGACCCAGAATTAATCGACTTAGTCGAAATGGACGTCCGTGACTTATTAAATAGTTATGGCTTCCCAGGTGATGATTGCCCAGTTATCCGTGGCTCCGCTCGTAAAGCCTTAGATGGTGACGAAGAAGCTCAAAAAGCAATCTTAGAATTAATGGATGCTTGCGACAATTATATCCCAGACCCAGTCCACGATATGGACAAACCATTCTTACTTGCTATCGAAGACGTCATGACCATCTCTGGCCGTGGTACAGTCGTTACAGGTAGAGTTGAAAGAGGTGTTGCTAAATTAGGCGATACAGTCGAAATCGTTGGTATCAAACCAACCAGATCCACTGTTATTACTGGTCTAGAATCCTTCCGTAAACAATTAGACGAAGCCCGTGCAGGTGATAACGTTGGTGCCTTATTAAGAGGTGTCAACAGAGACGAAGTCCAAAGAGGTCAAGTCTTAGTTAAACCAGGTAGTGTTACTCCACATACCAAATTCACCGCTTCCGTTTACGTTTTAACCAAAGAAGAAGGTGGCCGTCATACTGCATTCTTAAGCAACTATCGTCCACAATTCTACTTCAGAACCACCGACGTTACTGGTGTTATTACCTTACCAGATGATGTTAAGATGGTTATGCCTGGTGATAACGTCACCTTAACTGTTGAATTAATTCACCCAATCGCTATTGAACAAGGTACTAAATTCTCCATCCGTGAAGGTGGTAGAACCGTTGGTGCTGGTACAGTCGCGACCATTATCAAATAAGTTAAAAACATTTAACGATAAAAGCGCTCCCTTGAGCGCTTTTTATTATGGTTTATATCTTTAAATGATATATACTTGTCTTATGAGATTATCTAGATTCTTCTTTGTTAATATATTATCTATTCCTTTATTATTAGGCTGTTCTAATAACTCTTTGACTTATTCTTCAGATATATCTAGTCAAGATGATATTTCCTCTATTAATTCTAGTGAGAAAGAAGAAGTGGAATATAACCTCATATTTACTGAATTATGTATTGGTAGTGCGGCATCTAATCGTGCTGTAGAGATATATAATCTAAGCGATATAGATATAGATTTAGATGATTATTATATTGAAATATATCGTAATTATGGTTTAAGCGGACAAGAACCAAGTGAAATAATTGATTTAAACGGACTTATTAAAGGACATGATACATTTGTCGTCGCTTATGATAAGGCCAATGAAGAAATCCTTGCAAAAGCCGACCAAATTGATGAAAATTTCTTAACCGATGGTTCCTTTCCTATGACTTTATCATATAAGCATGAGCAAATTTTAGACCATATTGGAGTGGTGGGATATTCCTATGATATCGCTTCACATGCCGACATGGTTAGGAAATTAGAATTCTTCTTTCCACGTGAAACATTTGAATTCTATGATTGGGTGAGATATCCAAATAATACATATTCTAATTTGGGTAATATTAATTGTCTAGATAATGCCACATTATATGCTGGACCTAAATTAAGCCTAGAAGATTTCACTAAACCTTATGTTAACGAATCAGGTGATGGCGGAGGAGGCTTATTAGAAGTCGATTTATTGTATACGATTGATGGCGATACATCGAAATTTGATTTTGGTAATACTTTATCAGCCTACGGTATCAGCGGCTCTAATTCTTTAAGATACTATGGAATTAATACTCCAGAATTAGCCCATAACGGCAATCCTGAAGATCCTTATGGAAGTGAGGCTAGAGATTACACTAATTCCTTATTATATCAAGCTAAACATTATTTAGTTCAATCAGTGGTTAATTATTCCTTATTTGAGACTTATGGTCGAGTATTAGGTTATTTATGGCTATCATTCGTGGATAATCCTAATCCAGAAGATTATATGCTAATTAATCATAATATCATCTTAAATGGTTATTCTAATCCCGCGCATGTAAGTAGAACTGGAATATGTGATGATATGTTATATCAAGGGATAAGTTATGTAGAATATTTATTTGATGCGAATAATTATGCGAAGATGCTTAAAATACATATTCATGAAGGAGAATGAGATGAAAAAGAAATTAGTTTTATTATTGTTACCATTAATGTTATTAACATCATGCGTCATAGAACCTAAATTATATTTTATAGATATGATGGTTATTGGATATGACGACATGCATACGGAAATACAATTAAATTATATCAATTCTGATAATTATGAAGATACCACTCCATATTCCGGTAATTTATCAAAATCTGCGCCAAATCCCATCTCTTTTTCATGGAATACATCAGAAAAAGTCGATAAATATAAGATTTATATATCTAAAGATGAAGGCTTTAAGGATGCTTTAGTATATGAGATGAATGAACCTTATTTTGATTTTTATAACGCCTTATATGATACGACTTATTATTATATGATTGAAAGCGATAATATCTATACTTCTGATTATTTCACCACCGGGGAATTAAATGGTCCAAGAAATCTATATATCGATGGAGTAGAGAATGTTAGAGATCTCGCCTTTAAAGGCAAAATTAAACAGGGATATATCTATCGTTCTGGACGCTTTAATGAAGAAAAAGTCGAAGAAGTAACCCCATCTATTACCGAACTAGGATTAAAACAGATTAAAGAATTAAATATTAAAACCGAAATAGATTTAAGAAGAACATCGACCAATGAAGTCGGAGCTTTAAGCGATACATCTGTCTTAGGTGATGATGTTAATTATATTCAATTACCTATGGCCTTTGGGGGCAATAATATCTTAACTTTTACCGGCACATTAAGAGGGGATGATTATCAATATAATAACCCTCAAGAAATTAAGAAATTCTTCGATATACTCGCGGATGAGAATAATTATCCTATCGATTTCCATTGCTCTATTGGTAAAGATAGAACTGGATGCCTTGCTTATCTATTAGAGGGATTATTAGGAATAGAAGAAGAATATCTAATGCGTGATTATATGTTTACTAATTTCGCTAATGCGGGATATTGTAAGCCAGAAGATATTAATACTAGATATGTTAAAACTTTAAAAGATTATGAAGTAGGGGAAGCTTTGCAAGAGAAGATATACAATTATCTTTCCAGTGAAAATATTGGCGTTTCCAGCGCAAATTTGGATAAAATAATAGAGATTTTAAAAGATTATTAATATGGAAGAAAAGAAAACAATAGATTTAAGACCCTTAGGCAAATGGAAGAGAATCTTGCTTTCTCTTGGTGATTATGCCATATGTTTTATCTTATCTTTTGTTTTATTCAATTTAGCGGTATTTCCTATCGCTAAAATCACTATCCACGCTCAAGATAGATATAATGAAACTGTTGTTTTAGAAAAGGAATCCAATTCGTTGTTATTAGATAATAAAATCATCTTTGCTCGACATGATAATAATGACACATTTCAAGAAGATGTCCTTTTCACATTTGAAGTATTTTTATCATATTACGCTTTTGATGAAATTGATATTAATGGAGCGAGATATAATCAATACGGTCATAAAGAAGAAAACGATACGATTAGACATTATTATCTAGATTATTTACATGATGAACAAGGATATTTAAGTGCTTTTAGAAGCGTTAATGAATTAGATGATTATTTCTCTATTGGTGATGATATTAATTCTATTTATTTAAGAAATGACTACAAATCCCTTCTAAGTTCAGAATTATTAGAAGTAGAAGGGGATGATCATTCCATCCTATACACCAATTTTAGAGACCACATATTTGCTAGATTATTTTATGTCTATGTCTATGAAGATATATTGGCTAATGATTTTGTTGTCGGTGGAATTTCTTATTTAACTAAGATGAATGAAATCAAAGCTATTAATGATTATTTAAATTGGTCGGTAACTAATTCCGCCTTGATATCGACATTTATATCTTGGCTAGTGATATATTTAATCTTCCCTTTAATATCTAAAGATAAGAAGACTCCTGCGATGATGATGATGAGAATTAATAAGCTCAATTTCAAGAATCTAAATTATATAGATAATAAAGATGTTATATTTACATCTATTTATCATTTAGCTCTATCTTTATCATTTATGATATTCTTACCGTCTATTTATTTTGGCTTATCATATTGCTTCGCTTTGCCTTTATTATTCGCTCTTGGAATCATATCTATTCTTTTAGCACTTGTTTCTTTATTTGTAATATTATTTAATCAATATAATAGAAGCGGCTCTGATATCTTATCGCAAGCGATTATGATTAGTAGCGTAGATTTAGACGAAATGTATCGCATTAAAAATGAAGAATAAATTATGGAAGAAGTCAAAGAAGAACTAGAACGTCAAGAAATAGTGACTAATATCGAATATGTGCAGCCAAAATTCTGGCATAGAGTGTTGGCTAATTTTGTTGACATTTTTATTTTTCTTATCATGCTTATTGCCATGTTCTTTTCCACTCGTGGAATTGTTCAAAGTACCCCAAATTATCAAGCAAATTATAATTTTATCCTAGATTCGCAGCTTTCTAGCGGCTTATATGTCAAATATAATAACAATATGCAAGATATCATTTATTTCTGTGATCAGAATATTGGTGTCTTCGGCGGAGAGTTCGAAGTTCAAGAAGAACCATATGGTAAAAACGGATATTGTGTTAAGGCCATTGATACATTTATGAAATATATCAACGAGAAGTGTGATATAAATACCTATAACGAACTGGTCCAATATTATGATGATTTTAGATTAAATACTTTATATAATGGCGTTCATTATTTTATCGTAGACTCTAATGATCAAATAATACCTAATCCTGATTTTGCTTTGGCTAGTAATCATCAATATTATTATCAATATATCTACACTCCGATGATTGAAAAATACTGCTTCTCATTTTTTACCACTCATGTGGAAGATTATTATAATGCTTTAAAAATTGATTCTAATTATCTCATCTATTTAGAACTACCTGTGGCTTATTTCCTCGCTGCATTTTTAACTTATTTTGTGCCTCCATTATTTTTTAGAAGAGGAAGAATGACTTTAGGCAAAGCCTTATATCATATCGGCTTAATTGATAGAAAAAGAGTATTATCTCCGACTTTTGCAAGGTTTTTAGCGAGATTTGCGATATTTTTCTTTGGTGAATTAGTCTTATCTTTATTTAGTTTTGGTGTCCCATTTATCATTTCTACATCGATGATGGCCTTCTCAAAAAATAGACAAGGATTCCCTGATTACATGTTAAATTTACAAGAAGTAGACACTTCAAATAATAGAATTTATCTCGATTATGTCGATGCAACATTAAAAGATGAACCACATAAGAAGGCTACCTCCTTTAGAATGAAAAAACCTTTATAAATATTTTATAATTTCAAATATTATTTCCTTCTAAAATAGATAAAATTGCTAATTTTCTAAGCAAATCAAGCATTATTTTTAAGTATTTTAAATTAGACAATCCGCCCTAAAAGTTTACAAATCTTTATTTTAATAAAGTAATCTATTTTTTTGCCTTATATTTGTTTGACAATAAGGGTTCTTACACTTAAAATACTAATATACTTAATTAAAGGCGGTCTTATATGAATAATTGTAAGAAACTTCTGATTAATGCGTTGACCATAGGTGTATTATCTTTAGGCAGCGCTTTTCTTGCACATAATAGTTTCGCTAATGGGGCGAATGGGGTTTCTAATGGAGCTCAATTAACCCATAAAGAAGCTAGACATGTCAATATTAATGATTTTGAAGGCGAAGAAGTCGCCCCTACGAATGAATTAGGTTGTAGTATTGCCCAAAGTAATACCACACCAACATCACAATTGCTATCCTTTACATTTAGATCTAAATCCACGACAGGATATCTCACTGCGAAGCGTAATTTTATCGTTCAACCAGATGATGATAATTATGTCTTAGATGATCAAGGCAATCCAATTATTACATCTACCACAGAATTAATTGAAATAGATGATAAGACCTTGCCCATTTATAATGCTACCTTAGTTTATATTCTCGGTAGCACAAGTGGTTCATCAAATAAAGAAATCTATGTTCCAGAAACTATGACTAGATCTGGACAATTCGCTATGAGAATTACCGCGATTTCTGAAGGCTGCGTCAGCGCGACCGGAAGCCAATTTGCCTCTAATTATGGTAATGTTTGGGAATTTAACGGTGTAGAAAAAATTACTGAAATTCATATTCCATCCACGATTAAATCTGTCGCTTCTGGAGCATTCCAAGATGTTCCTGAAAGTGTCAATTTTTATTATGAAGGCGAAGAATTAAGCGAAGTATTCGCGGAAGATTGGACTGATTGCCCAGCTTCACAAATCTATTGCACGGGCGATGAAGATTATAAAGAATTTAAAGATTCATCTAGAGATGTCGGTGTCGGTGGCACCGAATCTATCGGTGAACAAGAAGACTTTATCTTAGGATATCGCGCGAATGAAGTATATCCTGAAGAAAAATATAACAAGCCTTTAACTATTCAATATGATATTATCACCGTTGATGATAATGGTCATGAAACAGTGGAAACTCGTTATGAAGAATTAGATATTTTAAGCACTAATACACCATACGATGGTGTTGGTAGTTTAGCTAGATCTTCATATGGTCGTGATTTTGATGTCAAATTAGAAGAAAATCAATATGTCGATGATACATCTGTTGTCTTCCATAATATTTATAAAGTAGATACTTCTAGAAGCATATATGGCATTTTTATTGATGATCCATTATATATTAGACCATCTATTTCTTATTCCACTAAACAAGATATTTCCGGTATTATATCCTATCATGCAAGTTTTAATTCGACATTCATGGGCTATTCCTTATTCTCTATGACCATGGATAAGAATTTATCGATAGTTTCAGAAAAATATCCAGAACCACACTCATTATATTTAGACATTATGTCTAATGAATATGAAACACATATTAACAATATTAAATCTGGTAAGACTTATATTCGCTACCTCTTATATAATTTATATTCCGCCTCATATCACTTTATCTATCAAGGCGATAATGGCTTAGAAGAAGTAACTATACCAATTTCTACATCCATTTCTTATCAATTATTATCTCAAGATAGAGGTAATAGTGTTTCTATCTTATTAAAGAATAGCGATGTCGCAAGTGACTTCTCCGCAGAAAAGGTAGTCTATTTTGAAATTACTAATCTCACTTTATATATGGATTTATTTGGTACATCTGATTCAGGTGCGGGATCTAAGATTGCTAAAACCGCAGTATCTTATAAATTCGGTTATGTCGAAGTGTTCTCCGCAGAAAACGGCGCTAATGTGTTCAATTGGAACGCCTTTATATTCATCTTCTTAGGTGGCTATATTGTTGTTTATGCCGCTGCTGCCTATTTAGTATTTAGAATTTTAAAAGAAAAATTCAAAAATGATGAATTTAGACGTATTAAACCAAAGAAATTCTTAAAACAAGCCATTTTAGGTGGTCTTGGATTAGGAGAGGTTTTATACGCGATTATCTTTATCGTCATGAGAACGACAGGATTTAGGAACACCATTGTCGTCTTTAACCCTGTTGATCCATTATTAATTGGCTTTACCATTTTTGGACTCATTATTACTGGATATTTCATCGTCCAAGTAGTCAAATTTGTTAAAGCGGAAAATGAAAGAAGAAAAGTAATCCGTCTCCACCTCAATGAAGATGTTGATGAAGATGGAACTAACTAATAGTTAAAGGAGAAAACTATGGAAATTAGAATTAAAGATTTAACTAAAATCTTCCCAGGCGATGGTAAGAGACATATTCGTGATACTATCGCGGTTAAGGACTTAGATTTTGTTGTCCCAGATGGACAATTAGTCGGTTTATTAGGACCTTCTGGATGTGGTAAATCTACCACCTTATACATGATTTCAGGTTTACAAATCCCAACTTCAGGTGAAGTGTGGTTTGGCGATCAAGAAGTTACTAATTTATCTCCAGAAAAAAGAGGTATTGGTTTAGTCTTCCAAAACTATGCCTTGTATCCTCATATGACTATTTATAAAAATATTGAATTCCCTTTAACTAACTTACAAGTAGAAGTACCATTAATAACCTTCTTTAATTATTCTTTAGAATATGAATATACTTTAAAGAAAAATGATGTCGTTGCTGGTATTTCTAAATCCCTTGTCTCATTAGGCTCAAAATGTGGTTTTAATAAAAAACAATTTGCCTTTAGGACGGTGGAAGAAAACGGATTATTAAAAATTAATGTCCAATTAACCAAGATTTCACCTGCCTCTAAAGATATGTTTAAAGAAAACATCGTTAAGATTGTTGATGTTAAATTAGTCAATGAAGTCGAAGAACAAGCTTCTGATGCCTTATTTGATACTGTCTTTAGAGCCACAATATCTAAGATTGCGGATGATGAAATCGTTGATGTATCAATCAAAGCTAGATTAGGTAAAGAATTTAAAACCACGATGATTGATGAAACCATCAATAACTTTAAAGCGGCTACTCATAATCATGGAAAACCACAAGAAGTGGCTATTGCTAAAACTCAACATGGTTATGAAATTATGGCTAGAGTTACTGGGGTTTTGCATAATAATTTAGATGCATGTCTAGAATCTCTTAAAGCCTCTTATCCATTTGAATCATTCAATTATTCCATTATGAATGTCATCACTAAGACCTTAACAGAACACGTTAAGAAATTCTTAAAAGCTAAGAAGATGGCTTTCTCAGATTATAAAGTCTATTTTGATAAAAATAACACTAAGATTTATTTCCGTTTATTAAGAGCTTCTGAAGAAGCCGCAGAAGAAGTCTTGGCGCAACTCGCTGATGACTTAGCCTTAGTGGATATTGAAAAAGATGTCTCACAAGCGGTGGCTCACCGTAAATTAACCAAAGAAGAAAGAAGAGATATCATCTACGAAACCGCGAAATTAGTGCAAGTTGATGAATATTTGCAAAGAAAACCATCGCAATTATCTGGTGGTCAACAACAAAGAGTCGCTATTGCTAGAGCTTTAGTTAAGCATCCAAGAGTTTTGTTATTAGATGAACCATTATCTAACTTAGATGCTCGTTTAAGATTGCAAACAAGAGAAGAAATTAGACGTATTCAACAAGAAACCGGTATTACTTCTGTCTTTGTCACCCATGACCAAGAAGAAGCGATGTCCATTTCTGATGAAATCGTCGTCATGAAATTAGGCGAAATGCAACAAATGGGTAAACCTCAAGAAGTTTATAATAGCCCAGCAAATTTATTCGTCGCTCAATTCTTAGGCACTCCTCCAATCAATGTCTTTAAAGGTCATGTTAATGATACTAAAGTCATGATTGGTGATGACTGCGTCTTAGAATTAAAAGAATCACTTGGTGATAAAGATGTCTTTATCGGTATTAGACCAGAAGGCTTTGTCCTCGCTGATAAGGGAGATAAGAACGTTTTACATGCGAATTGTGAAATGATACAAGTCATGGGTAGAGATATCTCTGTTGTCGCTAATAATGAACACTGCACTAAGCCAACATTTAAAGCTATCATCTCCAGTGATGATCAAGTCAGTGCTGGTGGAGTGGCCTTTAAAATTAAACCACATAAGATTTTCTTATTCGATTCCGAAACAGAAGAACGTATTTATTTAGAAAAATAAGGAGGTAACATGGGCACAGAACTTTTAAGTTTCTTAAAACGTAAAAAGCGCGATAAGGCTAACCTCGCTAGTAAGGTGGAACGTAATCCTCTCGTCGAAGTCGAGACCGTTCCAATTTATGAACCTGGCTATTACGAAGATGATAAATCCATCGTCCGCTTAGTCAGCAACAAAAAGATTAAAAAACCTTATAAAGTGACCGGTATTGATGATGTCGCCTCTAAAAACAACTGGAAAGCTTGGCTATATTTAGCCCCAGTTATCGTTTTAGTGGTTATCTTCTTGCTATACCCTTTAATTAATACCATCTTCATCGCCTTTACTAAAAATTACAATTATGCGGCCGGAACACATGAAGGTTTTACCTTAGAAAACTTTGGTGTTATTCTTCATATCATTCCGTATAGGTCAGCGGATGGAGAAGCGTGGATGGACTTCTTTGTCAAATACGCTATTCCTAATACCTTTATCATTACAATTGTAACCGTTCCAGTATCGCTCGTTTTAGCGCTTATCATCTCGGTTGCACTAAATTCTATTAAAGCTTTCCAAAAGGCTTTACAAACCGTATTCTTCTTACCATATGTTACCAATGCCGTAGCAATTGGTATGGTTTTTGCGGTACTTTTTGATGATCAAGGTCTTATTAACTGGTTATTCCATCTCGATGGTTTCCATTGGCTGTACCAGGTTGATACAAGCATAGCGATGGTGCCATTATGCCTATTTATTGTTTGGAATTCCATGCCGTTTAAGATTTTAATCTTGCTATCCGGCTTACAAGGTGTTGATAAGCAATATTATCAAGCCGCGCAGATTGATGCCGCGCCAAAATGGAAAGTATTATTAAAGATTACTGTTCCATTATTATCACCGCAGATATTTTATCTAATGATTACCTCATTTATTGGGGCATTTAAGGAATACAACTCAATCGTTGCCTTATTTGGTAAAGCTGGTGAAACTCTTGCCGGACAAAAGAATATGTATACTATCGTCTTCTATGTTTACGATAATATTTCATCTCAAACATCATATGCGGCTGCCGCAGCAGTATTCTTATTCGTTGTTATCTTGATATTCACCTTCATTCAATTCTGGGTGTCTAATAAGAGAGTGCATTATTAGGAGGTCTTATGGCAGAAGAAGTATTACAAGCTCAACAATACATCGACTTCAGAAGTGTCAAAGTTAATAACCACCTAGTTTTGTCCATCAAAGAATCTGGTAAAACAGTCGATCAAATCAAAGTCGCGGAAAAAGTATCCCATATCATCTTTACCACGCTTACTTATATTTTCATCATTGCCTTGGCTTTCTTAGTGATTTTCCCATTCTATTGGATGATTATTACCTCATTAAAAACTTATAACGAAATCACACAAGAAACACAAACATTCTTCCCATCAGTTGTCATGTGGTCAAACTATGTTTATGTTTTCCAACATTTTAATTTCTTAACCTACATGAAAAATACCATTATCGTTGCTATTTTCTCTACATTAGGTACTTTAATAACCACAGTATTTGCCGCTTTTGCCTTTGCTAGACTTAGTTTTAAAGGTCGAGAAGCATTATTCTTAGTCTTCTTAGCCACTATGATGATTCCTGGCGAAATGATGGTTATTTCTAACTATATTACTGTTGCAAGTTTTGGCTGGATTACTAACTCAGTTCATACTCAAACACTCACAGAAGCCTATGCGGCGATGATTGTTCCATTCTGGGTATCAGTATTCCATATTTATTTATTAAGACAAAACTTCAAGCAAATCCCTAATGAACTCTATCTGGCTGCGAAGGTCGATGGTAAATCAGATTGGGACTTCTTATGGAAAGTAATGGTTCCTTTAGCGGCACCAACACTAATCTCCATTACTATTCTTAAATTCATGGGAACATGGAATTCATACGTATGGCCAAACCTCGTCACTGAAATTCCTGAATATCGTTTGATCTCTAATGGTCTTAGAGAATCAAGCTTCCAAAATGCTGACTTAGGTACCGTTGAATACGGTTATCAAATGGCAGCGTCCATCCTTGTTACCGTTCCATTATTCCTCTTATTTGTATTCTTCCGTAAATACATTATGAAGGGTGTTGGAAGAGCCGGTATTAAAGGATAAAATACATAAAAAACGAGTAAAAATCATAGGAGGAGATTATGAAAAAGAATCGTTTAGTATTTCTCAGTATTGCATCATTGCTTGTTCTAAGCGCCTGCGGTGGTTCTCAAGATAGTGGAGCAACTTCATCATCAAGCGAAGAAGCTTCTACAACTTCTGAATCAACGCCTTCCGAAGAGCAACCATCTAGCTCAAGCGAAGAAGAAGAAAATTGTGTCATCAAAGAAGACACCACAATTACTATTTGGACAACTTATAATGACACCTATCAAGCTATTATTAACAAAGCCATTGATGCTTTCAAATTAGTGGAACCACACGTTACTGTCAATAACGTTAAACAACAAGGTTCATATGATGATTTAAAGACCATGGTTGTTAATGGGTTTGCAGTTGATAATTATCCCGATATCGCCGCTGCCTATCCCGATGCTGTTTCTGACTTCATTTTAAACGCGAAAGCATTAAATATTGAACCATATATGTTGGATGAAGAAATTGGTTGGACCGAAGAAGACTTTGATGACATTCCAGAAGCCTATATCGAAATGGGCCAACAATATATCATTCCTGGAACATATAGCTTACCAGCCTCAAAATCCACTGAAGCCCTATATTATAACCAAGATGTATTAATCGGTTTAAATTTAAGCGGTGTTGATGCCACGATTAATGATGGTAAACCATTAAACGAAGCATATTTCAATAGCTTAACTTGGGAAGAATTATTTGAAAAATTAGTTCCAGCCTTAGATGCTTATGATCAAAGCCTTGATAGCAAGAGCAAAATTATTGACCGTACAACTTATGCTGACTGGGCATGGGTTGGTTATGACTCTGATGATAATTTCTTCATCACCCTTGCCGAACAATATGGTTATGGTTATACCGGTATCGATCAAATAACTGGTAACGGTAAAATCTTATTCAATAATGATGATATGAAAGGCTTAATGAAGAAATTTGTTGGCTATTACAATAATCATTACTTCACCACAAAAGGTGTTATAAAAGAAAATGTCAACTATCGTTCTACAAAAGATGCGATGTTGTTCTCTATTGGTTCTACTGGTGGTGTTAAATATCAATTCGATGATAAAAATCCACATAACGTTGGTGTTGCACCTCTTCCATATGGGGCTACCGGACAAAGAAAAATCATTTCTCAAGGACCAGATTTAGCTTTCTTAGATCACAAAAACGAAAATAGATCTAAAGCTACATGGTTATTCTATAAATTCTTCACCAATACTGATTTTAACTGTGAATGGGCTATAAATTCTGGTTATTCTCCAATTAGATATTCTGTATTAGAAACTGAAGATTATGCCAAATATGCTGATACTAATCAACCTGATCAAACATTAGATAGATTATGTGCATACAACGCTCAATATGCGGCTACCGTTGGTGATTATTTATTTACTTCTCCTGTATTTAAAGGATCATCTGAAGCTAGAAATCAAGTTGGTACTATTTTTGCCGCTTGTGCTGCTGCCGCAGACTTAGATGCTGAAATCGATGGCATCTTCCAAACCGCAGAAGATAACACAAGATTAAAGATGTAATTGTTATCTTCCTAAATGTTCAATAGGAGGTCAACGCTATGAACAAAAGAATTACTACATTATTAATGCTCCCACTATTAGCCGGTCTTTTGACCGGTTGCGGTGGTGGAGGTGGCGATGCCACAACAACATCTGAAGGTGGAAATACCTCATCTTCTGAAGTTTCTGGTAAAATTACCATTAATTTCTGGCATACCTTTGGTCAAACGGTTGTAGATGGTTTAACTTCTAAAGTCAACAAATTCGTTGATTTAGTTAAGCAAAACGAAGGTGTTGATGTCGAAATTAAACTCATCTATCAAGGTGGATATGATGATATCTATAAGAAAATTAGCGATGGTTTCGCAGTTGATAATACTCCAACTATCGCCGTGGCTTACGCTGACCATGTCGCTGACTATTTAGATGCCGGAAAAGCTGCAAATGTCGACTATATTGCCAATTTAGATGAATTTATCAACGATAATGAAATCGGATTTGGTAAAGAATCTTATTTGGGTGATAAATATGATGAAGATGACTTCATTGAAGACTTCTATAGAGAAGGTAGTTCATTTATTCAAGATGGCACTTATCTATTACCATTAATGAAATCTACCGAAGTTATGTTCTATAACATGGATCAATTAAAATTGGCGATGCAATTCTTTAAACCAGAATTCCATTCATCTGAAACCATGATTGCCAATTATATGAAAACTATTTCTTGGGATGACTTCATGGAATTATGTGATTGTATCAACAAACATCAAGAAGATATTTCTAATATGTTAGAAGTCCCTTGCTATTACGATAGTGATGGCAACATGTTCATCTCTAAAATGTATCAAAATGATATTCCATATTCCTCTATTTCTAATGGAAGAGGACATATTGATTTTGAAGAAGGTGATGCAAGAGTGCAAACCGAAGCTATGCTTGGGGATTTCTATGATGCTCATAAAGACAATTTATTTACCACCAAAGGTGTTGTTAATAAATATGGTTCTGATTGGTTCACCAATGAAAAATGTGTATTCTCAATCGGTTCCAGTGGTGGTGCTGGTTATAACTTCCCACAAGCTGAAGCCTTTGATTTAGGTGTTTGTAGAGTACCAGATAGCAATAATAATCCATTATATGTCTCTCAAGGTGTTACCTTAGCGATGTTTAATAATTCCGGCTTATCTGAGGCCGCTAATGCGAGAACAAAGAAATATGCTTGGAAATTCATGAAATATATCACCAATGCTCAAAATAACGTTGAATTATGTATCAATGGTTCTGAAGGTTATGTTCCTGTTAGAGAATCAGCTTATGAAACAGAGATGTTCCTAGACTTTATGGAAGAAGGCGAAAATTACGCTCAATGTTATAGAGTTATCTTGGAAGATATCAATAGTGGTGGCGGTTATTTAGTTTCTCCATCATTTAAAGGTTCTGCAACATTAAGAGATCAATGTGGTAGCTTATTAACCGCAGTTTTAAATGCTAATAGCAAAGATGAGATTTCTGGTCTTGTACAAACCGCGATTGATAATACCAAACTTAAGATGTAAGGGGGTTTTATGAAAAAATTTAACAAATTATTTATCGGATTAACCGCCTTACTAGCCTTTGGTTTAGTTGCTTGTAATAACGGGGGAACAACTTCTACAAGTGAATTAACATCTTCTAGTAGTGAAAAAACAGCCGCTAGCGAATCAAGTGAGTCCTCTACATCTAGCCATGATCCATATCAAGGTGATGAAAACTGGGTTGATTATGTTAATGATGGTTCTGTCTCCTTATCTTTAGATTATGAAGGTAAAGACTTCTATAAAGACGGAATTGGTCAATTTACATTAAAGACCGCGATTGATGGTGATACCGCTCACTTTACTCCTCTTGTTGACTCATTAGGAATTGGTGTTATGAAAGCTAGATTCTATGGTATTGATACTCCAGAATCCACTGGTAAAGTACAAATGTGGGGCAAAGATGCTTCTAATTTCACCAAAGAAAAATTACATGAAGCTGATGAAAACGGTACTATTGTCGTTTCTAGTGCTCAAGATGATTATGGAGAGCCAAATCCAGATAGCACTGGTTCTAGATATGTTTCCTTAGTTTGGATTAACCTTACTAAGAAAAACGCTCCTAAAGAAGAATTAGTCTTATTAAATCTATGGATTGTTCAAGATGGCTTCAGCTGGGTTAAAAATGTTCAAGATATGCCACAATATGAAGACACCTTCTACGCTGCTGAACAACAAGCTAGAGATTATAAATTACATTTATTCTCTGATGAAATTCCTGATACTTGGAATGGCGGAGATTTCCAAACCACATCATTACTAGATATCAAATATGCTGTCGCAGCCTCATTAGAAGATCCAGATTATGAAAATCCATACGATAATGCTAGAGTCAGAATTCAAGGTACTGTTGCTGGATTCTCTAATCACATCTTATATCTACAAGATTTCATCTATTATGATGTTGATGATCCTAATTTAGGTGGCGAATATTGCGGTATTAATATCTTTGTTGGTATGTCTTCTATATCTAGCAAATATACAAAACTTAATACCTTCATCGAAGTATGTGGCTTAGCCCAAGATAGTGAAAACTTTGGTTTCCAAATCACTGATACTCAAGGTAGATTCCCAGTTGGATCTCCAAGCAGTGATAGCGATGCTAGAATTATCTATACTCCAGATGAAAACGTGGAAACTGAGCACAATATTTATAAATTTGAATATACTACCGCTGAATTATCCACGATAGCAAGTGCTACTAATCCATACAATTTAGAATGCTTAAATTGTTTAGTTGCAGTTACTGAAGAATTAACAGTTAATAGAGTTTATATCTCTGATGATTATGAAATCACCTTATATTTCCAAAATGCTAGCTTTAATTGCTATATTCCATTTGCATATAAGGGTGATCCTGATAAACCATCATATCGTTGGGTTTTAGAAGAAGACTTCTTAAATCAAACATTTACCTTACAAGGTGTTTATGTTCTACATAAGACAACTTCTGGTAAAAACACATTCCAAATCGTTCCAAGCTCAACAAGCGATTTGGTTTGGATAAACTTATAGTGATTAAAAGTAAAAAGAAAGGAGGCAAGATTATGTATTGTTATCATTGCGGTAAAAGATTAGATAGAGCCAAAATTGAAAATAAACAATCATCTTATGCCTTAAAAGACGCTAACGGAGAATTAATAGAAATCGATAGCGAAGCAAAATTATCATATGTCTGTCCACGTTGTGGATATCTCACACATGAAGATGCTTCTAGCGAAGATTTAAAACATTTATCCATGGCTGCCCACTCTCAATTACAAAGGGGCGCTAACAGTTTCGCCATGGGTATGGGATTTACTCTATTAGGTGTTATCTTTGGCGTTCTTGCTATTCTTTTCTTACTTTTATCATATAAAACTAGCGGTGGTGTTAAGACTCTTAGCACAACTGTATCAACATTCTATGTCTTTATAGGCATGGCGATTATAGGTTCAGCTCTTTTAGTAGCGGGTATTATTAATGTCGTATTAGGACTAAAGACAAAAATTACATATACCAAGCTATTAAAGGATTTGAATAACAAAACCTTTATTCAGTAGTAAAAAGGTACTAAAATTGGGTTGAAGTAATAAATCAAGGAGGGATTATGAAATCTAAAAAATTATTACCAATCGTAGCCTTGGCAACATTATTATTAGTTTCTTGTAATAATGGTGGCCAAGACACAACAACAACTTCTGGAGAAACCACTTCTTCAGAAACCACAACAAGTTCCGAAGAACGACCATCTTCTTCCGAAGAACAACCATCTTCTTCCGAAGAACAACCATCCAGCTCTTCCGAAGATCCAATCGAATATGGTGTAGAAATTTCTAACAAAGCAGACTTTACTGATGAAGACAACCCAGTTCGTGTTGATGATCAAATCACATTATCCATTAACTTAACCCCAGCCGCGAACGTTATGTTGGAATTAGCTAATGGCAATTTAGTCATCGAATCTAGCAATACCGCTGTCGCTACCATTACTGGCCTTGGTGTAAACGTTATTGGTGAAGGTAAAACCACTATTACAGTTACATATCACGGTGAAACCGATTCTGTTACATTCACTGCTTTAGTTAAATTAACCAACAAAGTTAAATATGGTATTGATCACGAAGGTACAGAAGAAGATCCATTAGATAACACTGATGCCTTAAAAGTTGGCCAATGGGCAAAAGTAAATGGTACTACTCCAGATGAATTATATATAAAAGGTACCGTCCAACGTTTCTATCATGCTCCAGGTTCTAGAACTGATGGAAAAGTCTCCTTCTACTTAGAAGAAGTTGTCGAAGGTGAAGGACAATTTGAAGTTTACATGTGTTTAGGCGAAAAAGACGCTAAATTAACCGATGATGATATTTGGGTTGGTGCCCTTGTTACTGTTAGAGGTAAAATTACTTTCTATTCAGATGGTAAACAAGCAGAAACATCTTATGCTGTCTTAGTTAAAGCTGAAGGTGAAAAACCACAACCACCAATTGACATTGGCGCTACAGTTGCAGAAGCAGTTACAGCCGGCTTAGACTTAACTGATGGCGCATCTTCATATGATTATTATGTCGTTACTGCATATGTTGTCCGTAAATCTGGCACAAATTATTTCTTAGCCGATACTAAAACAGTTGAAAGCACTGTTGCTAATGCTGATTTATACGAATTATATAATATTACCAGCGCAGACGAACAAGCTAAATTATTAGAAGGCGCTAAAGTTACCGTTAAGGCCAAAATTAAAAATTATCATGGTCAAGTTGAAAATGGTACCACTCCAGAAATCACTATTGTAGAAGCAGGTGAACCATGGAGCGCACCAGAGCCAGCAGTTACCACTAAGACCTTAGCAGAATTTATTGCTCTTCCAAATAGCGCCGCTAAAGCCTATTATGTCACCGCCGAAGTTAAAGGTTGGGGAACAAAAGGAACTGATGAAGCAGCAGGTCAATACGGTAATATGATCGTAACAGATGGTGAAAATGATTTAATCATCTATGGCTTAACCGCTACCGCAAGCGCTCTTGCATGGGACGGCTCAGCTTATGCATTTACCAATCCAAAAGATTTCTTAACAAATGAAACTACCGCTGCAATTGAGGTTGGCAACACATTAAAGATGCAATTAATCCGTGCTGACTATGGAACCACAATCGAAGCAGTAGGTGTTGTCTTAGAAGTCAATCCTGATGGTGGAAATCCTGGTGAAGGAGTCAATTATGGCACTAAGGAAAATCCAATCTCTATTGCTGACGCTTTAGAAATTGCTGAAGAATACTGCGCTGAACCAGATGATTATACCGAAGAAATGCTTTGGGTATCCGCAGTCGTTACTAATGTTCCAACAGTTAATGGTACATATGGATGGAAAAACATCTATTTAGGTGATGCTGATGGCGAAGATACAATCTTAGCCTATAGCGTTAATAAATCCGATTCTTGTGCTACTTTAGCTCAAAACGATACAGTTTTAATCAATGGCGCTATTAAGAACTATGGCGGAGTATTAGAATTTACTAATGTCAAAGTTGGTAGTGAAACCATTCATGGTTACCCAACATTCTATGATCGTGTTGCTGGTACCTCTGCAGTTAACGTTGATGCTGATGAATACGCTACAGTTAATGGCTTAGAAGAAACATATACCAACGATGAAACCGCAACATTTACAGTCGCAGTCGAAGAGGGTTATGAAGTTGCTTCAGTCAAAGTTTATGGTAATACATTAGTAGCTGATGAAGGCGTTTATTCCTTCGTAGTTGCTGGTGATGCTGAAATCGAAGTCGAAGTTCAAGAAGAGGGAACTCCAGTTGCTACATATACATTAGCGTCTGAATTAGAATTTACCGAAGCAAATGGTAAACTTGACAGTGGCGTTCTAACATTTACAAATGGTGAATTAACTGTTACTAATAACACAACCGCTGCCACTTTATATTCTGCACCCGCTCGTTTCTACAAGAATTCAAATATCGAAATTTCATCATCTTCCAACTTTAATCGCTTAGTGTTTACTTGCAATAGCACTTCTTATGCTTCTGCATTAAAAGAAACTATTGGCGATGATGCTGTTGTTGAAGGATCGAAAGTTATTGTTACATTAGATGAAGCCACAGATTCATACACCGTTAGTAACTTATCAGGTCAAGTCAGACTTGATAAACTCGCATCCTACACCTTAGATTTAGAATAATAGGTAGAATCTATTAAGTTATTTACAGGGCACGCTTATGCGTGTCCTTTTTCTATTGCAAAAAAATTTAATATATATTAAGATAATCAAGCGGAAATAATGGACCGTTAGCTCAGCTGGTAGAGCAATTGACTCTTAATCAATGGGTCGCGGGTTCGAATCCCTCACGGTTCACCACGATTGAATGTCGAGACACGTACAAACCGTATGTGTCTTTTTGTTTTACCTTATACACACGTATATAAAAACAAAGCTAAGGCTCAAGCACAGAATATATATCAATTAATGCCATAAAGAAAACGCCCAT